>CALAFS010000050.1 GCA_937892405.1 uncultured Clostridia bacterium | reverse complement strand
TGCGCCGACGAAGAGATAGGAGAGCGAGATGCCGAACAGCTCATACGATGCGAGCGAAAAGGTCAGGAGGAAGGAAAAGGCGAGGAAGGAAATCTGAAAGAACCAGAGGTCGTAGGTCGGGCGGCTCCCCCGTCTCTTCCTTGTGAAATAATCGGTACGCCCGAAGATAAAATCCCGCGCATCAATCCCCGCGCCGAAGAGCCCCGAAAGCAGGACGGTGAGAAGTCCGGGGACGAGCACCATCGTCAGCCCGTAGGCGAGGGTACGAAGGGAAAAACCTTCGAGCAGGAGGGCATAGACCGCGGTGATAAAGCCCGCAATCACCGCCGAGGACATGCGGAGGAGGACATTCTCGGAGAAGGGACGCGCCCGCTCCCTCTCCCCTTCTCCCCGTCCGGTGCCGGAGATGACGATGCGGAGCACGACGAGCACCGCGAAGACGAGGGCATACACCGCGCCCTCCGCCCCGAGAGTCAGAGCGCCGACGGCGCCCCCGAGCAGAGCAACAAACACCTCCCCCGGCAAAAGGGCAATCAGAGCGAGGGCGAAGGGATACGCCCCGAAAATAAAATGACATCGCGCGAAGAGAAAGGCGACCAAAAACACGACGACATCGCGCACGAGCGCCTCGGTGTCCCCCTTTCTCGACGAAAAGCCGCCTTTGAAAGCCTCACGCACGCCGGAGAGGATTCCTCCTTTCCGGCTGTCTTTCTGTTTATTCGCGTCCATGAAATCCGATCCTTTCCGATCGGGAGAATTCTCCCGTTTTTCCTCTATTATAAGGGGAGAAAAGCGAAAAATCCGTCGGATCCCGTCGGGCGTTTTCTGTCGTTTCTTTCGCAAAAAGAAAGAGCGAAGAAGGAAAAATGTCAACATAACATTCCTTTTTCGCTCTTTTTATCGGGAATTGCGAAATCTTTTTCGCATGGTTATCGTAAATTTTGCATACAATGGGAGGTTATTCTATCAGTTGCGAAGCGAATGAATCGGCGCGGGGATCCGTCCGCCGCGGTGAATGAACGCCTCGCACCCCGCCTCCTTCACCGGCATGATGGGCGCATAGCCGAGCAGTCCGCCGAACTCCGCCGTATCGCCGACATCCTTCCCTTCGACGGGGATCAGACGGACGGCGGTGGTCTTATTGTTGATGACGCCGATGGCGATCTCGTCGGCAATGATGCCCGAGATGGTGGCGGCGCTCGTCTTCCCCGGGATGGCGATCATATCAAGACCGACCGAGCAGACGGCGGTCATGGCTTCGAGCTTTTCAAGAGAAAGGACACCGGCTTTGACCGCGTCGATCATGCCCCTGTCCTCCGAGACGGGAATGAAGGCGCCCGAGAGTCCGCCGACATGGCTCGACGCCATGACGCCGCCCTTTTTCACCGCGTCGTTGAGCAGGGCGAGGGCGGCGGTGGTACCGTGCGTGCCCGTCCTCTCAAGTCCCATGTTCTCGAGGATTTCGGCGACCGAGTCGCCCGCGGCGGGCGTGGGTGCGAGGGAGAGGTCGACGATCCCGTAGGGGACGCCGAGCCTCGACGCCGCCTCGGCGGCGATGAGCTGACCGACGCGCGTGATTTTGAAGGCGATTTTTTTGATGGTGTCGGCGAGGGTAGAAAAGTCGCAATTCCCCGCCTCGCGAATGGCGGCGGCGACGACGCCGGGACCCGAGACGCCGACATTGATGACGGTGTCGGGCTCTCCGATGCCGTGGACGGCGCCCGCCATAAAGGGGTTATCCTCCGGCATGTTGGAGAAGACGACGAGCTTCGCACAGCCGAGAGAGTCGCGGTCGGCGGTAAGGCGGGCGGTCTCCTTGACGATCTCGCCCATGCGGCGGACGGCGTCCATATTGATCCCCGCCTTCGTGGTGGCGACATTGACCGACGAGCAGATGTGTTCGGTCGTCGCGAGCGCCTCGGGAATGGCGGCGAGCAGGTTCTCGGCGCCCCTTGTCATGCCCTTTTGCACATGGGCGGAAAAGCCGCCGATGAAGTTGACGCCGAGGGCGCACGCGGCGCGCTCCAGCGTCCCGGCAAGACGGACATAGTTCTCTGCGGGCAGATCGGCGCCGACATAGGAGATCGGCGTCACGGAAATCCGTTTATTGACAATCGGAATCCCGTAGGTGCGCTCAAGTTCCTCCGCGACGCGGACAAGATCCTTTGCCCGCGTGGTGATTTTGTCATAAATTTTCTTCTCGAGCCGATCGGGATCGTCCGAGATGCAGTCGAAAAGGGAGATCCCCATCGTCACGGTACGGATATCGAGATTTTCATCCCGAATCATCTTGACCGTTTCGAGAATGTCCTGAATGTTGATCATAGTAAAACTCCAATGCGCTGAACGAATTAAGAACTTCGTAAATTCAGAATTATGAATTATGAATTCAGAATTGCAAGAGAAAAAATTCTTAATTCTGCATTCTTCATTCTGAATTCATCAGATTCTGTGCATAGTATTGAAAATATCCTCGTGCATGACGCGGATATCGACGCCTGCCGCTTCGCCGATCTTTCGGAATTCCTCCGCGAAGGCGGCAAAATCCGTCTTCAGACCGTCAAGCTCCACGAGCATCATCATCGAAAAATATTCCTTCATGACCGTCTGGCTGATATCGAGAATGTTGACGCCGAACTTCGCACATTCGCCGCTTGCCATGGCGATAATGCCGACCTTATCCCGTCCGACGACCGTAATGACCGCTTTCATAGGTTTCTCCCGTGCTTTCTTTTTGTTTTTTCGTTTTATTTTATCATATTTTGCGGGAGTTTTCAAGGGGCGGCGGCGAATTTGTGCGGAAAGTTTATCGCCGCGAAAAAGCCGCGGCGTACCTCTCTTTTCCTTGACTTTCTCCGCGGGGTGTGATATACTGTCGGTAAGAAAAGTTTTTCGGACTTTTTCCCTCTCTATCGGAAAAACTTGATTTGTGAATCGGAAAAGGAGAATCGTATGAACGAACAAAGCGGAAAGACACACTGGCTGATCCCCGACGGCTACATGAGCAACACGACAAAGGGCGACTTCGTCTCTCACGAGGCGGTCTGCGTCCTGAATCTTTCGGGTGAGACGGCACATATTTCGCTGACCCTCTATTTTGAGGATCGCGCGCCGATGCGCGGGTTCCACACGACCTGCGAGCATGAGCGCACGCACCATATCCGCCTCGACAAGCTGAAAAACGACGCGGGTGAGTCGATCCCCCGCTGTGTCCCCTACGCGGTCGCAGTCGAATCCGACCGTCCGATCGTTGTACAGGCGTCCCGCCTCGATGTCTCGCAGCCGGAATACGCGCTGATGACGACCATCGCGTACTGAATGTAAAAACAACCGCAAGCAGGAAAACACCTGCTTGCGGTTGTTTTTATTCCGGGGCTTTTTCGGATTTCGGTTTTACCGTCCGACTCTTTGCCAATGCCAAAAGCCCGATTGCCCGCTCCCGGATCTGCCGCTCGATGGCGCACAGCCGCTCCTCGGGCAGGTTGTAGCGCGGGTGGCGGCGGAAGGTGAAATTCACCACCCGGCGGAGCTTTCGGATCTGTCTCGGTGTTATGACCGCGAGCACAAGATTTTCAAAAGTGATGCCTTCATAGACGGGCGTCAGGGTTTTCGCATAGGTATCAAGGTGCAGAAATTTCTCGGGTGCCGCCTGAGCGAACAGGGAGTGCCCGTGATCGAAGAGGGGGGCGGGAGACAAAATCTTTCCCGTGCGGTTCTCCCGCAGGACACCGAAGTTGCCGAAGTGGCGATCTTCGTTATAAATCAGGGCATCAAAGACCAGCATATCACAGAATTCATCCGCAAAGATCCCTCCCTGTGCCTCGTACCACGCGTGGCATTTTTCGATCGTAACCTCGGGAATCAGCCGCCAGATCGGGACATACGACACATCGGGGGAGCAGAAGAGCGGACACTTGGAGGCGAGCATGCCCTTCCACATTTCAAGATCGTATGCCACCGCGTGAAGCTCCATGCACGCGGCGATCTGCCACGCGTAGTATTCGCTGTACGGCTCGTTCCCTCCATAGGTCAGGATCCGGTTTCCGCCTTTGTAAAGATAAATTCCGTCGCCCGGGAGATAGCGCCACGCTTTCGGCAGCATGCCGCCGGTCGTAAGCTCGGGGGAGGTCGTGAACTTCCCGTGGCTCTGCTCCGCCCCCGTATAGGCGATCAGGGAGAGAATCTCGGAAAAACGGTTCTGATAGAGATTGTAATCGGCAAACTTCCCGTCAAAATCTTCTTTGACGATCCAGTAGCTGTCGTTCAGCGACAGCCCCTTGCAGACATCAATAATGCCTTTGGTATCGTTCGGGTTCAGTCCGAAGGTTTCGAGAATCTCCTCCACGAACTGTCGGTTCTTCGGAATCACGCGGCTGCCGAGCCAGCGGATCATACCGCCCGGCGTCAGCTCAAGACCGATCGGAAAGACTTCCTTTCTGTCGTCCGCCACCCATTTGATGTCGGCTTGCAAGCCGGAGAGACCGCCGTCCTTCAGACCGAAACGAACCAGCGGCTCATCATATAACTTCAATACATAAAGCTCTTCCATCGGTTCCTCCTGTTTTTCGGACAGCGAGAACGAAATCCGTTGTCCGAGCGCCTCGGAGATACGGAGCAGAAGATCCAGCGTCGGATTCTGCGCGCCGCTCTCCAGACGACAAATGTTCGATCGCTGTGTACCGATCCGCCGCGCAAGCTCTGCCTGCGTCACACCCGCCCGCAGTCTTGCCGCCGTGAGTTTCGCGACGATGTCCCGCCTCGCCGCGAGGATCTGTTCTTCCTCTTTCAACCCCGTCTTCTCCCTTTCGCTCTTGTTATCTTATATGATAACACAAATACCTCCGCTTTGTCAAGCGGGTTTTATTTTTTCGAAATCCGAAAAAAATAACGCGCTCTGTGTGGCTTCGGAAGGTAAAAAGCGTGAAAACCAAACCGACGGACGGCAAAAAAACGCCCGCTAATCGGAAAAGATGCAAAAAGGGACTGTCGCGAAGCGGACAGTCCCTTTTCGGTAAAATCAGCCGAGGCGCTCGTCATAGACGGCGCGGGCGCCGCCGATGTATTTCGGGCGGGTGCGCGCGGCGAGAAGAATCGCCTCGCCGATGTGCGTGACGGACAGGCGCAGAGGCACGGCGACGCGGCGCAGGTGCATGCCGATCAGGGTACCGCCGATGTCAAGCCCGGCGTCCGCGCGGATCTCCTCGAGGACGATCGGCTCACGGAAGGCGCGATATGCCGCGGTGGCGAAGGAGCCGCCCGCTTTCGGCTGCGGAATGACATTGACCCTGTCGTCCGTGTTCTGCACGGCGGCGCGCTCGATGACGATCGCGCGGTTCAGATGCTCACAGCACTGCGCGGCAAGATAGATTCCCTTCGGATCGAAAACCGAGGCGAGCGCCCGATAAATGACCTCGGCAGTCTCGGGAGAAGAAAAGCTCCCGACCGCGTGCCCGAGCACCTCGCTCGACGAACAGCCGATGACGACGATGTTTCCGGGCGCGAGCTTTGCCGCGTCGCAAAGCTCTTCTGCCGCTTTGCGCGTTTCTTTTTCGATCTCTAATAACAGGTCATTTTCCATATTTTTGTACCGTTTTGCCTCATTTTGCGAACCATTGTTTGCATTTATTCGTTATTTTTCGGTTTTCTCCATGAACGAGAGAAACTCTTTGCACGCAGTCGGCGCGCCGGCGAGAATGGTCGTCACCTCGGCAATCGGCATCACAGAGCCGTCGACACGCGTGACAACACCGCCCGCCTCCGTGACGATCAGCCGTCCTGCGGCATAGTCCCACGGAGAGACGCAGTTCTCAAAATAAATGCCGTAGCACCCCGACGCCACATAGGCGAGGTCGAGCGCCGCCGAGCCGCTCCGACGGATATCAAGCGAGTGTTCGAGCAGGATCCGCGCGCCGCGAAGAGTAATGTCCGCAGTATGGCTCTTGTGATAAGGGTCCGAGCCGAAGACGGCGAGCGTCTCGGAAAGATGACAGTCGGAAATCGAGAGGCGTCGCGCGCGCTCAAATCCGCTCACAGAGGGAGCATCGGCAAGGTAAGCCCCCTCCCCGCGCACGGCAAAATACAAAAGATCCGAATAGGGGTTATAAATCATGCCGCAAAGGGGTGTCTTGTCCTCACACACGCCGACGGAGATGCAACTGTGACGGAGTCCGCGAATAAAGTTTGTCGTCCCGTCGATCGGGTCGATGATAAAGGTCAGATCGTCGGTCAGCGTATTGTTTTCCTTCTCCTCGGCAAAAAAGCACGCGTCGGGAAACGCCTCGCCAAGGGCACCGAGCAGAAGGTTCTGCACGGCGACATCGTACTTCGTCACAAAGTTCGAGTCCCCGCTCTTCTCGGCGATTCCCTCGCCGACATGATCGACGGAGCGCAGGATTTTCCCCGCCTCGAGAAGGAGGGGGCGTGTGTGATTCAGGATTTTTGCGGCTGTTGGATTCTGAAATTCTTTCATGGTGTCCTTTATTTTCAGGCGCGCTCGTCCTCCATCAGGATATCGGCGATCCGCCGGCAGGCGAAGCCGTCGCCGTAGGGATTCGAAGCGTGCGCCATCTTGCGGTAGGCTTCCCCGTCTTCGAGAAGCTCTTTGAAATTCTTATAAATCGTGTCTTCGTCGGTGCCGACAAGGCGAAGTGTCCCCGCACGGATCCCCTCTGGGCGCTCGGTGGTATCCCGCATAACAAGCACCGGTTTTCCGAGAGAGGGGGCCTCCTCTTCGATGCCGCCGCTATCGGTCAAAGTCAGATAGCTGCGCGCAAGGAAGTTATGGAAACCCGTAACCTCGAGCGGTTCGATGATATGAATTCTTTCGCACCCGTCAAGTTCTTCGTCCGCGGTCTTTCTGACGAGCGGATTCATGTGGATCGGATAAATCACTTTGACATCGGGATGCTCTTCCATGACGCGGCGAATGGCACGGAACATCCGGTGCATCGGCTCGCCGAGATTTTCACGCCGATGCGCCGTGAGAAGGATCAGACGGCTCCCCTCTGCCCATGTAAGCTCAGGGTGGGTATAATCCGCTCTGACCGTGGTTTTCAGTGCGTCGATGGCAGTATTGCCCGTAACATAAATGCTCGTGGGATCCTTCCCTTCCCGCAACAGATTCTCGCGGGAAAGTTCGGTCGGCGCGAAGTGATACTTTGCGAGGATCCCGACCGCCTGACGGTTAAACTCTTCGGGATAAGGAGAATAGGTATTGTTAGTGCGCAGTCCCGCCTCGACATGCCCGACGGGAATCTGTAAATAGTAACAGGCAAGCGCCGTCGCAAAGGTTGTGGAAGTGTCACCGTGCACCAGCACGACATCGGGGTGTGCCTCCGTGAGCACATCGCGGATCCGAGTGAGAATCTCTGCCGTAATGTCGAAGAGCGTCTGCCCTGCCTTCATAATGTCAAGATCATAATCCGGAACGACACCGAACGCATCAAGCACCTGTGCGAGCATCTCCCGATGTTGTCCGGTCACCGAGACGAGTGTGCAAAGCTCTTTCCGCGTACCGAGTTCTTTCACAAGCGGGCACATTTTAATCGCTTCAGGACGGGTGCCGAAGACAAGCATGACGGTTTTCAAACAAAAACCTTCTTTCCGCGAGGGGCGTGCGGCACTCTCGCATGGTTTTCCGTTTCAAAATCCGTTGGCTTTTCTTTCGGGTTACTTTTTACCGAGGTCTTTTTTGATCGCGGTGGTACTGATCTCCGGCGTGCGT
>CALAFS010000049.1 GCA_937892405.1 uncultured Clostridia bacterium | reverse complement strand
AGGACGGGCGAGCATCACAACGGCGGACGGTACCGTGCGCCGTGCCGCCCTCTCGGGTGGGGTTCTCTCGGTCAAAGGCGGGGTCGTCTCGGTGGCGGCTACGACCTTTGAATACGCCGAGGACATCGACCGCCGCCGTGCCGAACGCGCGAAAGAGCGTGCGGAAGAAGCCCTGAAAAGTGCGGAAGACGAGCGCGCACTCCGTCTCGCAAAAGCAAAGCTCGAGCGGGCACTGCTCCGCATGAACATCGCGGACGAAAGATAATTCCGATAAGACCTTTGTCCCGCGTATCGGACGGGACGGCGAGAAGATCGACCCGCGGACGCCTCGCGCCCGCGGGTCGCATTTTGTCAACAGGAGGAAAGATGACAAAAGAGATAACAGAGGAAGAAAAACAGGCACTCCAATATAAGACGATGACGGAGACGAAAATCCCGCGTCTGATTCTGCGCCTTTCTGTCCCGACGGTGCTCAGCATGCTGATTACGGGAATTTACAATCTCGCGGACACCTACTTTGTCGGTCAGCTCAACAACACCAGTGCAAGCGGTGCCATCGGTGTCGTCGCCTCTCTGATGGCGATCATTCAGGCGCTGGGCTTTATGCTCGGGCACGGAGCGGGCAGCCACATCAGCCGCAGTCTCGGTGCCGGGGATTCGGACACGGCGACGCGCTACGCGTCCACCAGCTTCTTCACCGCCCTGCTCTTCGGCGGGATTCTGACGGTGGTGGGACTTTCGACGCTCGACGGCTTTATGTACCTTCTCGGCAGTACCGACACCATTCTGCCGCACGCGGCGGGATACGCCTTTTACATTCTCCTCGCGGCGCCGATCATGATGTCAAGCCTTGTGATGAACAACATTCTCCGCTATGAGGGAAAGGCGTTCTTCGCGATGATCGGACTGGTATCCGGCGGTATTCTGAATATGATCCTCGACCCGGTCTTTATCTTCGGGTGCGGTATGGGTGCCGCGGGTGCGGGACTGGCGACGGCGATTTCCCAATGCGTGAGCTTTCTGCTCCTCCTCTCGGCGTTCCTGCGGAGGAAGACGGTCAGCCGCTTCTCCCTTTCCAGAGTCACAAGAAGTCCGAGAGAATTTCTCGGGATCCTCGCGGTCGGTCTGCCGAGCTTCGGCAGACAGGGACTCTCCGCCATTGCGGGTATGCTCCTCAACATTGCGGCGAGCGGGTACGGCGATGCGGCGGTCGCCGCGATGAGTATCGTCAACCGCATTTTTATGTTTCTCATGTCTGTGGTGCTCGGCATCGGGCAGGGGTTCCAACCCGTCTCCGCCTTCAACTACGGTGCGAAGAAATACCGTCGCGTACGGGACGCCGCCCTCTTCACGGTTGCCGCCTCGACGGTCGCCGTCCTGCTCCTCGGCTCGATCTGTTACATTTTCGCGCCAGAGCTGATCCGCGCGTTCCAGAACGATGACGAAGTGCTGAGAATCGCACTCCCCGCCTTCCGCTATCAGGCGATCACGCTGATCTTCGAGCCTGTGATCGTCCCCTGTAACATGCTCTATCAGAGCGTCGGAAAGGCGGCGATCGCGACGCCACTCGCCATGTGCCGTCAGGGAATCTTCTTTCTGCCCCTGATCCTGACTCTGCCGACCTCTCTCGGTATCCCCGGGATACAGCTAGCGCAGCCGATCGCGGATACCGTGACCTTTATCGTCACCCTTCCGTTCCTGATTCTCTTTCTTGTCAAGCTGTCAAAAGACAAGGCGTGGTAAATGATTCTTTACAAAAAGAGCCGTCCGGACACCGCATGTTATGTCCGGACGGCTCTTTCTATTTGCTTTTCTTTGGTGTCGTAGCTCCAAAAATCAGACGACGCCCTGTGCCATCATGGCATCGGCAACCTTCAGAAATCCCGCGATGTTCGCGCCGGCGACGAGATTCCCTTCCATGCCGTACTCCTTCGCGGTCGCCGCGGCATTGTGATAGATATTCTCCATAATGCCCTTCAGCTTGCGGTCGACCTCGTCGAAGGTCCAGGAAAGGCGCTCGGAGTTCTGCGTCATCTCGAGCGCGCTCGTGGCGACGCCGCCCGCGTTCGACGCCTTCGCGGGAGCGAAGAGGACGCCCGCACGGCGGAAGACCTCGATCGCCTCGGGGGTGGAGGGCATATTCGCGCCCTCGGCGACGGCATAGGTGCCGCCCCTGACAAGCGCCTCTGCGGACGCCTCGTCGATCTCGTTCTGCGTTGCCGAGGGGAGTGCGATGTCGCAGGGGACGGTGAAGATCCCGCGGCACCCCTCGGTGTAGGTCGCCTTCGGATGATCCTTGAGATACTCGCGGATTCTGCCGCGGCGCACCTCTTTGATCTCTTTCAGAGCGGCAAGGTCTATGCCGTCTTCATCGACGATATAGCCGTTCGAGTCGGACATGGCGACAACCATTGCCCCGAGCTCGGTCGCCTTCTCGCAGGCGTAAATCGCGACATTGCCCGAGCCGGAGATGATGACACGCGCGCCGGCGAAGGATTTCCCCGCGTCGCGGAGCATGGCGTCGGTGAAGTAGCAGAGCCCATAGCCCGTCGCCTCCTTGCGTGCAAGCGAGCCGCCGTAGGTCAGCCCTTTTCCCGTCAGGACGCCCTCGTAAAGCCCCGTGATCCGCTTATACTGTCCGTAAAGATAGCCGATCTCACGGCCGCCGACGCCGATGTCACCGGCGGGGACATCCTCGTCCTTTCCGATATATTTATACAGCTCGGTCATGAAGCTCTGGCAAAAACGCATGACCTCGCCTTCACTCTTCCCCTTCGGGTCGAAATCGGAGCCGCCCTTACCGCCGCCGATCGGCAGTCCGGTCAGGGAGTTTTTGAAAACCTGCTCGAAGCCGAGGAACTTGATGATTCCCTCATACACCGAGGGATGAAAACGCAGACCGCCCTTGTATGGTCCGATCGCGCTGTTGAACTGGACGCGGAAGCCGCGGTTCACCACCACGCGCCCCTCGTCGTTCACCCACGGAACGCGGAACTTGATGATCCGCTCCGGCTCCACGAGGCGCTCAAGAACGCCGCTCTCCACATATTCCGGGTGACGCGCGAGCACGGGCTCGAGCGATTCGAGAACCTCTCTCACCGCCTGATGAAACTCCGGCTCACCCGCATTGCGCGCGACGACGCGCGCCATCAGATCATTCAGATACGCCGACTGAAACATAACTCTTCTCCTTTTCGTTTCCTCGTTTTATATTTAGGTAAAGTATACCACACTTCCGTCGGAAAATCAAGAGTTTTGCAACCCGTTTTTCGATTTCTTGCATTTTCTTGAAATGCATACATGTTTTTTATTCATTTTTGGATAATATCCATATTTTTGTTTCATTTCCGAGTTTTTCTGCCATGGGCACACGCGCCTTCGGGAAAACTAAAAGAAAAGTCTCCCGGAGAAATTTCATGAAGTTATCAAACAGGCGGGCGCTGCGTGTGCCGGCGCGGGCGTCGCTCGGATTTACCCTTGCGGGAATTTTCGCCAAGGGAATCGGCGTCCTCACGACGCCTCTTTTTTCCCGTCTTCTCCGCGCGGAAGAATACGGGCTTTATTCTCTCTATCTGACATGGCTCGGAATTTTCTCGGTCGCGGCGACACTCGGGATCACGGGCAGCGTCCTTTACCGCGGCATCCAGAAGTACCGCGCGGACACCGACGCGTTCCTCTCCTCTGCCGCGACCTCGCTCGCCCTCACCTTCTGTCTGTCCCTCGGCATCTATCTTCTTTTTTCGGAGGCGATCAACCGCTTTACGGGACTCACGACGCTGCTGACTCTCTTTCTGTTTATGCAGATCGGGGCAAATCTGTCCCTCGCGCTCTTCTCTTCCCGTTGCCGCTATCTTTACCGCCCTCTTCCCTATGCGCTCGTCACGCTCGGGTGTGATGTCCTGTCGGCAGGGCTGTCTCTCCTTCTGATCCGCTATGCGCCTCACCCGGAGACGGCGCGGATCTATGGTCTTCTGATCGCGTCTCTCGTCTTCGCCGTCCCTCTCACCTACCTTTGTTACCGACGGGGAAAATGCCTTTTCCGCAAAGAGCACCTCGCCTTTCTCTTCCCCTTCGCTCTCTCCCTCTTTCCCCACTATGCGGCGACGATCCTGCTCGCGGAGGGAGGACGGGCGGTGATCGGACGGCGACTCGGGCGCGCGGCACTCGCGGGGTACGGGATCGCCTCCGCGCTCGGACTGTCTCTCTCCCTTCTCTCGGGTGGAATCGGTGCGGCATACCAGCCGTGGGTCATGCGGAAAGCGGCGGCGGGCGAGACAGAAAAAATCGCGCCGATCACCGATCTTCTCGCCCGTCTTTTTACGCTGCTCTCCTGCCTTCTGATGCTTCTTTTCCCCGAAATTTTCTCCCTGCTCGCGCCCGCGGAATATCGCACCTCCCTGCCCGCGGCGCTCCCCCTCGCGTGCAGTGTGCTCCCGCACTTTCTCGCCTCGATGCTCGCGGGGATCCACCTGACGCGGGAAGAGGTGCGCCCGGTGTCGGCGGTGACGCTCGCGGTCGCGGGTGCCTCTCTGCTTGCCGATGCCCTCTTCGTCCCGCGATACGGCGCTGTGGCATCGGGCTTTGTCACTCTGGGGGGGGCATATCTTCTCTTTTTCCTCCGTCTTTTCACTGTCCGGAAAAAGGGGATATGCGGGGTGATCTTTCTTTGGCGGACGGTGGGACTGCTCGCCGCGGCGCCGCCCTTCGCGCTCCTTGTCTATGTTCTCTTCCCTTATGTTGCGGTACGGCTTATCCTGTTCGCCCTTTTACTGCCGACGGTGTTTTTCCTCGGGCGACGGGTGCTCGCCGCGCTGAAGGAAACCAAAGCGGATATTCCCCCTTCACCCGCAGGTGTGATCGAAAATGAATAAAAATTCGATTTTCTGTTGCTTTTTAGGGGTTTTCGTGCTATACTGATACCATCAACCAAAAAAGAGACAAGGAGTCTCACCGATGGAAGAGAAAATCGAAAAACAGATTCCCGCGGCAACACACCGCTTTTCCGTACCGAGCCTCGGCGCCTTCGAGGTGGAATACTACCGCGACAAGGCACCGAGAATCCTCGATCCGAAAATTTTCCCGCCGCACATTCACGACACGATCGAACTGTATATTCTCGTGGACGGAAATGTCTCCTTCATGGTGGAAAACCATCTTTACGATATGAAGAGCGGGGACATCATCCTGGCAAAGCCGAACGAAATCCATCACTGTATCCATCACGGCGGTTCGGTACACAAGCACTTCTGCCTGAATTTCCGCCCGAGCTCGGATCTTCTCTTCGGTCCCTTTCTCTCCCATGCGATCGGCAGTGGAAACCTCATATCGCCGCCGCCCGAGGAAAAAGAAAAAATCCTCGCGATCTGCGAGGATTTTCTCACCGCGACGGAGGAGCACGAAAGCGATCTGACAAAATACGCCCTCGCCGTCTCCCTGCTCGCGAAGATCGCCGAGAATATCCGCCCGGCAAAAGAAGGAGAAAAGGCGGAGAGCGATGTGCCCTCCGTCCTCAAATGTATTCTCGATGAGCTGAATGTCCGCTTTACCGAAGCGGACAGCCTAGGCAAACTCTGCGACGCCTACTACATCAGCGGCAGCACGCTCAACCGCCTGTTCCGCAAATATCTGCACACGACGCCGCGCCACTATCTCGAGACCAAGCGGCTCGCGTATTCCCGCCTGCTCTTATGTCAGGGGAAGAATGTGACGGAGGCGTGCATCGGTGCGGGGTTCTCCGACTGCTCGGGGTATATCCGGCTGTTCCGTACCCGCTTCGGCATGACGCCCCTGCAATACAAGATGTCTCACGCGGAGCCTTTATCCATGCGTCTGACGACAAAGAAGATATAACAAAGAATACCGATCACGGCAAGGAAGCTGAAAGCCGATGTAACCTGCTGTGCGTAAACGGGAATGCCAAAGAGGGTGTTCCCGTTTTGTTGTATCGCTTTTACGGGAATTGTGACAATCAAAGTAGTCAAAAAGCCTGTAATGCCGGTGATCGCGTTCTTGAGTGCGAGGGCGGCGGTACGGTTTTTCTTATCGACATAATCGTAGATCAGGTTCGTCTCTCCGCTGTTGATACCGCCCATAGCGATGCCGTGGAAGACCGCGTAGAGGGCGAAGGTGATCTGCCCGTTCGCAGGTCCCGAAAAGACGACCGAGAGAAGCGCCAGCGCCTCGACCGAGAAGACGATCATCAGCATGCGGGCGAAGCCGTGGCGGTCGGCGTATCCGCCGATCGGGTGGGAGGCGACCGCGCGCACGATACTCTGCACGGCGGCGAGAATCGCGATGAAGGTCATGGAGAAACCGAGCTCCTTGATCTTATAGGTGCCGTAAAAAGGAATGGAAGCGTAGTTCGCGATGCTCCAGAAGAAGCTGACGGCGATGACGCAAAGCAGGGACTTATCCCGGATCATAGAGGCAAGCTCCCGACGCACGGAGACCTTTTCTCTCGGGACTTCCTTTTCGACGGAAAAGATCAGGGTGGCGGTATGTAAGAGCATCAGAC
>CALAFS010000048.1 GCA_937892405.1 uncultured Clostridia bacterium | reverse complement strand
GAGTACCCGCTTTGATCGTATTGACCGAAGCGGTCGCGGTATCGGTAAACCACGCGAAGGTGGATCCGACGAGCATCGTTACGCAGAGCATGAGAGAAATCACGCTCGCGAGCAACGCTCTCTTGGTGGAAAGTGTTTTCATCTCGAAAACCTCCTGCATAGATTTTCCGAAGCGTGGGGGAAGAACAACTCCCGGCTTCGGTAAAAGGGAGATGTTCTGCCGAAAAAATGAAAAAGTCATTATTCTTGCCGTTTTATTATAAATAAGGAAGAATCAAAAGCCGACGGCAGGAATCTTATAAGCTTTTATCAACGGTGGTTATTTCGTCCGACGGAGGCGAATGCCATGGCAAACACCCCGATAACGCCGCCGACCACCAGCCCGGCGACAAAACAGATGACATATAACATAGTTCCTCTTTTCACCGATGGCGTGGAATGAAAAGGCGTTTTCCCGCATCGGTAGGGAAGAAATGTCTCGGGTAGGTTTGCTTTCGGATTTTGTCGGGATCAGTCCGTGATCGTAAGCGCTGTACCGGATGAAATGTCCGGATTGTCCTTGTGACTGGAGGTGCCCCACTGCGGCGAGAAAGTCACAGTGACATCGGCAGTTGCTTCGACCCTGATCGTGAAGGAGACAGAATCTCCGCTCGCGATCTGCGCGCTGTACAGGTGTCGGGTGACGGCGGTTCCGTCCTCGCCACTTGCGGGGTAGGAAAGGATGCAGAAGCCGGTCGATGCCGTTCCGCTTGCAGTAAGCGTCACGGTATAGGTGGCACCCGAGGTGAGTGTCGCCGTCTGATCGACGATGCTGACCGCACCCGTTCCGTCGTCCGCAGTGACGGTAATCTGATAGTTCGCACTCTTGATCGGCGCCGTCTCACTTGTCTGTGTGGCAGAGAACCACGCCCATGTCATCTGACAAAGGCACACCATGCAAAGCAAAATGCCGAGGATTGACGGCAATAACATCGCCGTCAGGCGATCGGGTTGCTTTTTCTCCGTAGTCTGCACCGTCACGGGCTTGTCAGCTTCCTGTACGGTCGTTTTTATCTTCAATGAAAGTCACTCCTTTCATAAGCGCAGGGTTTTGAATTTGTGCTTGCAGGGCAACCGAAGGGCACAAATCAAAGGTTTCTGCCCTTCGGTTGCCCCTCCACCCGAGGGTGGAGAGGAACCGCCGTAGAATCAAAAAGTCATTCTGCCTTGGTGATGGTGTAGTAGCCGTCCGAGCCGAGCGTTGCGACAACGCCGCAGTCGGAAAGGATGGTAGCATGCGTCGTGGTGTTGATCTTGATTTCCGAGGTGGGGTCAAGAACGAGAGATCCCTTTGCATAGCCATAGGCGTTGCTGGTATTTTTATTGCAATAAGCAAAACCTGCGAGGTGCGCATTGCTTCCTTCGGCGATGGTATAAGTACCGCCACGAACCGTGACGCTGATACCTTCGATTGCTGTCGTGTAATTGTTCGTCGTGATATTAAATACTTGACCGCAACCCTCGCTCACAAAAGTGCAATCATTGATAACAACATTGCCGTAGACTTGCGTCATATAAGACTTATCCGTATGGCTGATGAATTCGCCGCCGTTGATTTCGACGGGGAAGTTGTCTCCGGTTGTATCACTGGAGATGATATAGCTATAAGAACCAGACCAACCGTATTTCTGCGTGCCTTCCAGTTTACCACCATTGATGGTGACTTTCGCGTCTTTGCCGTCATTATCAACCACGATGACTCTGTTGTAGTTGCCGACCTGTGCATTATTGTGCAGGTAACCGCCGTTGACTGTCAGCTCGCAGTTCGTCATTTTCAGGACACTGCTGTAACCGCTGCTGCCGCTCTTCGCGTATTCGCAGACATAGTTACCGCCATCAATCGTGATTTTGGAACCGTTCTTTGCGATAATAGTACGGGAGTCACTCGAGGTTACGCCGCCATTGCCGACGGAATCTTTGAGAACTACGGTCGAAGCGTCACGCGCGGAAGTAAATCCATCATTGATGCAGCCGATATAAAGAATACCGTTTACCGTGTAGCCCGCAAAGTCAAAGATGATGTCCATGCCGTTTATGAAGAGGTTACCCGTGTAGTCCTGATTCAGGGTGACGGTTGCACCCTTTTCGGCGGCAGCCATCGCGGCATCAAGAGAAGTGTAGGGAACACCGTTCACAAGTGCGGCGGCTTTGCTGACAACCGTGAAGGGAGAGAAAGTCGCTGTCTTGATCGTCATAATGCCGGTGGCGGCATCGTAGGTATAATCCGCGGCGTCCATTTCCACGCCGTTGTGATATACCACAGGGTTCAGAAGTCCGGTGCCGACATGAAGCTCGACCGTGATTTTCTCGGTGTTGTCTCCGGCAACTTCCGCGATTTTAATCTCATAGGTCTTTGCAAATTCGTCTGCACCGATCGTGAATCCGTCGGGCTCGGCGGCTTCACTGACCGCGAGGGTCAACTGCGTCTTTCCGTCTACCAGTTTAACATCGGCGGGGACGGGGGCCCTCACCACGGGAGTTTCCGTACCGGTCACTTTATCCGTGGAGGTAAAGCTCTTCTCCTCGGTGGTCTTGCCGGTGGCGGTATCCACGGTGATCGTAGTGGTTGCTACGACAGGGAAGTCGGCATTCTCGTCATAGGTATTGCCGTTCGAGTCATACTCGGCATTGTCCTGTGTTGCGATGACGGAGATCGTGATACCGCTGATGGTCTTACCCATGTAGGTATTGCCCGCAGTCTCCTGCATGTGACCGGAGATCGTGAATTCCGCAGTCTCCTTCACACCGAGGCTCTTTGTCGCGCCGAGCTCGACGCCGTCGATCGTCCATTCGATGACATCATTCAGCTCCGCGTCACCCTTGATACCGGTCAGCACAACCTTGTACTTCAGAGCAAGGTCGCCGCCGTTGACAATCTGGAGCTTCGGCAGGGAATAAGTACAGCCGGGTTCCCAAAGGATCTCGGTTCCTTCTGCCGGGATCTCCCCGTTAACAAGGAACTGCAGGGTCTTGCCTTCGGCAGGCACCCAGTTACTGTCGTTGTCCATCATATTGAGGGCAACATCGAGAGTACCCGCTTTGATCGTATTGACCGAAGCGGTCGCGGTA
>CALAFS010000047.1 GCA_937892405.1 uncultured Clostridia bacterium | reverse complement strand
ACCGACAGATATCTGCCCGATCGGCGTCTGCCGGACAAGGCGCTGGATCTGCTCTACGAGGCGTGTGCAAAAGTCACCGTAGAACTTCCTGACGATGAAGAAAAACTAAAAGTATCCGAAGAAAAACTGCGGCAGATCGAAGTACAAAAAGAAGAAGCGGTGAAAGCACAGGACTTTTCTCTTGCGCTCAGTCTGAAAGATCTCGAGTCTCTTTGCCGGAAGGAGGTCAGTGACGAGAGAGAGCGCGCCCTCCGCCGACGCGCGGAACTTTCGGTCGGAGAGGACGAGATCCGCGCCGTCCTGACCGAAATGACGGGGATTCCCGCCTCCGGACTTTCGGAGGGGATCCGGTATGAGAATATTTATCGCCTTCTTTCCGAAGAAATCATCGGACAGCCGGACGCCGTGAAGGGTGTCTCCGATGCCATCCTTCGCCATTTTTCCGGGATTACCGATCCGCACCGACCGATCGGCGTCTTTCTCTTCCTCGGGGACAGTGGCGTCGGAAAGACCGCACTTGCCGCCGCCCTTGCCAATGCGCTCTTTCCCTCCGAAGATTCTTTTCTCCGCTATGATATGTCGGAATTCTCCGAGCGTCATTCCGTCTCCAAGCTGATCGGCTCACCGCCCGGGTATGTCGGATACGAGGAGGGCGGCACTCTGACGGAGAAAATCCGCCGCCATCCCTTTTCCGTCGTCCTTTTCGACGAGATCGAAAAGGCACATCCGGAGGTCCGGAACCTTTTGCTTCAGATTGCCGATGACGGGAGTCTTACCGATTCCATGGGGCGCCGCGTTTCTTTTCGGAATGCCTGTGTCATCATGACCTCCAATGTCGGCTCCGACGGATATAAAAATGTCAATGTGTCCGGCTTTTTTGCAGACCGCCCCGCGGATGATGAAAACGATTCCTTCTTAAAAGGATATTTCCGTCCCGAGCTCATCAACCGTATTGACGCGATTATCCGCTTCTCCCCGCTTGACGAAGAGGCGCTGACCGCCATTGCGGAGAAAAAGCTTGCCGAGCTCTCCGCGCGTCTGGATGCCGTCGGACTCACCGTAACCTTCGCTCCGGAGATCGCGCCGTACCTTGCGAAAAAAAGCAAAAAGAGCGGCTACGGTGCCCGTCCCCTCGCCCGTCTGATCGTCGATCGGATCGAGAATCCGCTCTCCGAACAAATCGCCACCGGAAAAATCGGTAAAAGCGCCGCACTTCGCATTCTCTGTATGGACGGAGAGATCAAAATCGAAGAAGCGACAGAGATTCCTCTTCTGCCGTAAGACAAAAGCCGCCGTGACAGTCCTTTCGACTGTTCCGACGGTTTTTCTTATTTCAAATAAAAGAAAACCCCGATCGCGATTGCAATCGGAGTTTATGGGGTGAGATGTGGGGTTCGAACCCATGACCTCCAGGGCCACAACCTGGCGCTCTAACCAGCTGAGCTAATCCCACCATATAAAGTGTCATGGCGTGCCTTGAGGGACTCGAACCCCCGACCTACTGCTTAGAAGGCAGTTG
>CALAFS010000046.1 GCA_937892405.1 uncultured Clostridia bacterium | reverse complement strand
AGCGATTTCCGCACTTTTCACAAAAAGGGGGCGAAAATCCGCCGTTTTTTTGCCGTTGCGACTTGACATTGCCCGTCGAATAAGGTATAATTGATAGGAATCAAAGTTTGAATTGTTTTATCTGAAAGGACTTTCAAAATGGCAGGCAATGAAAAGAAGTTCGTCGAGCAGATCACGCCGATGGACGAAGATTTTGCGAAATGGTACACCGACATCGTCAAAAAAGCCGACCTCGTCGACTATTCCGGTGTCAAGGGCTGTATGATTATCCGCCCGTACGGCTACGCAATCTGGGAAAACATTCAGAAAATCCTTGACGCAAGGTTCAAAGAAACCGGCGTCGAGAATGTCTATATGCCGATGTTCATTCCCGAGTCTCTCCTGACAAAGGAAAAAGAACATGTCGAGGGCTTCGCTCCCGAGGTGGCGTGGGTCACCATGGGCGGCAGTGAAAAGTTGGAAGAGCGTCTCTGCGTGCGTCCGACCTCCGAGACACTGTTCTGCGAGCATTACGCCAATATCATCAAATCTTATCGCGACCTGCCGAAGGTATACAACCAGTGGTGTTCGGTCGTCAGATGGGAGAAGACGACGCGTCCCTTCCTCCGCACGCGCGAGTTCCTCTGGCAGGAAGGACACACCATGCACCGTACCGAAGAAGAGGCGGAGGCGCGCACCGTGCAGATGCTGAACCTGTATGCCGACTTCTTTGAAAAAGATCTCGCCATGCCCGTTATCCGCGGTCAGAAGACCGAAAAGGAGAAGTTCGCGGGAGCGAAAGCCACCTATACCGTGGAAGCCCTGATGCACGACGGTAAGGCGCTGCAAGGCGGCACCTCGCACAACTTCGGCACCGGCTTTGCCGAGGCGTTCGGCATCCGTTATCTCGATAAAGACAACACTCTGAAGCCCTGCCATCAGACCTCGTGGGGCGTCTCGACCCGTATCATCGGCGGTATCATCATGACGCACGGCGATGACTCCGGTCTGGTTCTTCCCCCCGCGGTCGCTCCGATCCAGGTCGTGATCGTCCCCGTTCAGCAGCACAAGGAAGGAATCCTTGATGCCGCCGCGGCACTGGCGAAGACGCTGAAGGATGCAGGCATCCGCGTCAAGGTCGACGATTCCGAACAGTCGCCCGGTTGGAAGTTCGCGGAATATGAGATGAAGGGCGTTCCCCTCCGCGTCGAGATCGGTCCCCGCGACCTTGCGGAAAACAAGTGCGTCATCGTCCGCCGCGACAACCGCGAGAAGAGCTTTGTCGCTCTCGACGGCATTGTCGACGCGGTGAAGACAGGACTTGATACGCTGACCAAGGCACTCTATCAGAAGGCGCTCGAAAACCGCGAAAGACGCACCTACACCGCGACGACGCTCGACGAGCTTATCAAAATCGCAGGAGAGAAGAGCGGCTATATCCGCGCCATGTGGTGCGGTGATCTTGCCTGCGAGCTGAAGCTCAAGGAAGTCGCCGATGTCTCCTCCCGCTGTATGCCCTTCGGCGAAGAGCCGATCGGCGACAAGTGCGTCTGCTGTGGCAGAGAGGCACACAAACTCGTTTATTGGGGCAAAGCATATTAAAAGGCGAGAAAGCCGTGGGAAGTGCGGAAGATCTGCTTTGCAAATCTTCCCCCTTCTTCACTTCTTCTCTCCCCTTTAACAGTATATGAAAGGAGGCCTTCATGGCGAACGCGAACGGCGGCATCACCACCATGCGCATGTCGGACGGCAATATCGTGAAGATGGAATATCACGACATTCTCCCGTCGACCGTGGATCTCGCGAGAAAATACGCGCAGTCGGGCTGTCCCGACCGCTATGTGATCTATACGGAAAATCAGGTCTCCACTCCCCAGTCGGATATTTTCCCGAAGGGAGAAGACAAGGAGCACGGCGTGTTCCTCTCCTGTATTCTCCGCCCCTCCATTTTCCCGTCACAGGCGGGATTCCTCGGTGTGGTTGCCGGTGTCGGTCTGATTACCGCGCTGGAGGCACATACAACGAAAGAACTCGGGATCGGCTGGGTCAGCGACATCTATTGCGACGGCAAGAAAATCGGCGGTGCCACCATCGAGGGAAAACTCGATGCCTTCATGAGCTATGAATATATCATCGTCTCCTTTGCCGTCCGTCTCGACGAAGAGAACTTCGCCCCGCGACTCGGCGACATGATCCGCAAGGTCTTCGAGAGTGAGAATGTATCCGTCTCCATGATTATCGCAAAGAACATTCTGTCGAACTTTTTCAACCTGTATGCGAATCTGAAGACACCGTCCAAATACATGGACACCTATCTTGAAAAATTCGCTCTTCGCGGCGAAAAAATCCGCTACCGTACCGAAGACGGAAAATACAAGACCTGCAAGGTTCTCGGCGTACAGGGACGGGACGCTTCCCTGCTTGTCGAAGACCGCCACGGCGGTGTCCTTGAGCTTCAGAACCGCGCGCTCGTCCGCCTGCCGAAACGAATCCGTAAAACCGCGAGCAAAAACGACAATAAATAAAAAAAAGACAACTCCTGCCGCCGATCTCGGCGACAGGAGCTGTCTTTTTATGCTATTATGTTGTCTGCCAAAGGGTCGGGGTTCCGTTCTCGTCAAAATACCAGAAGTTCCCGATTTCCGTCGCGGCAGGCGCCTTCTGTCTGAAGAAGCAAACCGTCGCGCCTTCGGGGATTCTGTCGACGAGGGACGCGGGCAGTTCCGTAGCGTCTCCCGACGCGGTATAGTAGAAGAGATGGGTCAGACCCGTCAGCCCGGAAAGTGCGGTAGAATACACCCCGGCATCCGCGCTCGCGTAGAAGACCAGCGAGTGAATGCCTTCGCACCCGGCAAATGCGTCTTCGGCGATCGCCTCCGTACCGTCACGCAGGATGAAAAGCTCCCCTGCCTTTGCGGGATCCACATGAATCAGGAAACGCCCGATGTAAAGCGCACCGTCCGCCGTGTAGTTTGCGGGATCGTTATAGAACGCTGTCCCGGAAAACGCCGTAGCGGAAATGCGGTAGCTCTGCACAGTAGTGTAATAACGGTTCTCGGAAGATGGGAGCGTGATCTTCGTCACGCCGGTAAGACCGTCGAAGGTGTGGTGACCGATCGTATGAATGTTCTCACGAACGGAAAGCTCACTCACACGATCCGCAAGATGCGCCCACGGCGTCTCGGAAAAGCTGTTGAAGTTCGCCATCATGGCGTCGCCGCCGACGGTCAGCACCTGACCGCGCACCGTCCATGTCATCAGCACGGAGGTTCTGTACGGGCGCCCGGGGTCGGCGATCTCAACAAAATAGTTGCCGTCTGCCGTATCCGATGCGCTGTGACGCGCGTAGATCTCGTAGGTGCGCTCTGCGGGGAGGGACACATCATCTGCACCTCTCACGCCGGAAAGCTCCGTGACGGTGCCTTCATAGATCACATAAAGGAGTCTGCGGCAACCGACGATGAAGGACGGAGAGATCTCCGTGACGCCGACCGGAATTCTGAGGGTCGTCATCTCAATCATATCGGAAAAGGCATTCTTGCCGATATAGGTGACATCGGCGCCGATCAAAACATTGGTGATATAGCTGTTATTGATGGCATACCAAGGGGCATCGGTATATTCCTCGAAATCCCACATCCTGCCGCTACCGGAAATCACAAGCGTATTCCCCGAGCGGTTCCATGTCATATTGTCGCCGCAGAGATTCCCGCGGTCGCCGTAAAGACGCAGATCCGTATTCAGTTTCGTTCCCACCCGATAATCTCTGTACTGCCGACGGTTCTCATCTCTCCACGAAGCGAAGCGATAGCCGTGGTAGACGATGCTCTCATACACACGCACATTTTCCGCATCCATGCCGGTAACCGTATCGACATAATCGTAGAGGAAAGGAAGCTTTGCTTCCCTTGTCGCATAGAAGGATACCGTGCGATACCACTGACGGATCGCACCGTCATCGTCGTAGTACCAGTAGGGACCGCGCTCTGCGGGCTTGGTTTCCGAAATGAAGTAAATGTTCGCAAGATCGAAGAGCCAGAAGTTCTCGACAGCGACCTGCACCCGCTTGAGGGCTTCTTCCGTTCCGATATAGTATGCGGAGGACAGCGCATTGTCATTCAGGAACGCGCTGGTGTCGCACTTCAGAATCGAATCGGTGAAAACCATCGAAGTGATACCCGTACAGTTGGCGAACGCGTAGTTTTCGATGTTGGTCAGACCCGCATTGAGGTTCAGATGAACAAGAGAGGTACAGTTGTCAAACGCCGCCTCCGCGATCCGCGTCAGTGTCGAGGGGAAGTTGATGTCTTCGATCCCGCTCGCCTTGAAGGCGCCCTTGCCGATGGTGACGATGCCTTCGGGCAGAGTCACCTTTTTCAGGTTTGTGCACTCGTAGAACGCGTAATTCGCAATTGTGGTGATGCGGGGGTCGATCTCCACGGTTTTGATGTATTTACGGCTGGTGTTCCACGGCACATCTTCCCGATAGAAGAAAGAGAACATCTCGCCTTCTCCCGTAAGAGTCAGTGTACAGGTCTGCGCGTTATAAGTATAGGTAATCTTCTCGCCGACAAGATTTCCTCTGTCCCCGTAAACGGTCGTATCCGAAGTGATCTCCTCCGTCGGGTCAAAGGGCGTGCGCTTCACCGCGCTGGAATACCATGCGGAAAAAGTGTAGCCGTGGTAGGTGATCGCCTTCCACTGTTTCACCTGTTCATCCGAGAGGGTCTTCCCTTTTTCCACCTGCAATGTCAGAAGCGTCGCATTGTTCTGTTCTCTGACATCTCTGAAGGTGATTTTGCAATACACCGGATCAGGCGACGGCTCCGGCGTGGGAGTGGGAGTAGGCGTGGGATCCGGCTTGTTCTCATCGCCCGAGGGCTTTACGCCGATGAGATCGCATCCGACGGCAAGAAAAAGTGCCATCAGAACGCAAAGGATACAAAGAATCGTGCGTTTCAATCGTGGTACCGTCCGTTTTCCGGGAAGTCATACTCCCCTGAATTTCTTTATATATTTTATCATATGTACCCGCGCATTGCAAGAATTTATCCACGCATTTACGATTTTCGTCCTTTTGCACAGGAAAAGGAGGCGCTTTTTATGAATAATCACAAGAGATCCGGCAGAATCCGCGCCTTATCTTTTTTAGAACGACTTCTGACGCTCCTCTTCTTTTTGCTTCTGCTCTTCAGCTTCGACGCGCCGGCACTCGCCGTCATGACACTGCTTTCGGCTCTGATGCACGAGGGCGGACATCTTCTCGCCCTTTACGCTCTCGGAATCCGCGGCGGGCGATTCTCTCCTCATCTGAACGGCATGGTCTGCACCCCGAGGCGACCTCTTTCTTACAGGGAAGAGATTATCGTCGCCGCGGCGGGCCCGCTGACCAACCTGATTTTCGCCCTGCTTTTCTTGTTCCTTCTTCCTCTCGGACGATCTTTTTTCGCCGCATTTATATTCTGCGAACTTCTGACCGCGCTCTCCAATCTGCTGCCCGTGCACGGATATGACGGCGAGCGGATTCTCACCGCGGTACTCGCCTCCCGCGGATACACGGGGAGCTTCGCCGAAAGGCTCTCCCTCGTCCTCACGGTCGTCCTTGTTTTTCTCTCCCTTTTTCTCATCGGAGGGCTCGGCGAGGGGTATTGGATTTTCGGTGTTTTCTTCGTTTCCCTCTTACTTCGGCTCAAGGAGGGGCAAAATGAGAATTTTCGGAGATTTCGGGAGGAAAAATGAGAATTTCAGAGGATTTCAGAGGAAAGTGCAAGATTTTTTCGGGAAAATTACGGTTAATTTCGGTTAATTCTGATTAAATCTGAATTTTTTCAAAAAAAATTGTAAAAAACTATTGCAAAATCGTTTCCTTTTTGCTATAATATCGTTCGTTATGATTCCGGACGAAAAATGACGGTTCGTGACGACTTCAAAACAGAAAGGATCTGAGATTTTAAGAAAATGGCAAAACTCATTGAGTTGAAAGGAATTTCAAAGTCTTTTGACGGCGAAAAGGTGTTGAACGGCATCAATCTCTATATCAGAGACGGCGAGTTCATCACGCTTCTCGGCCCCTCGGGTTGCGGTAAGACGACAACGCTCCGCATCATCGGCGGCTTCGAGACTGCTGACGAAGGTCAGCTTTATTTCGACGGAACGGAAATCAGCGGCGTGCCCGCGTACAAGCGACATGTCAATACCGTGTTCCAGAAATATGCCCTTTTTCCTCATTTGAATGTGTATGAAAACATCGCGTTCCCTCTGCGCTTGCAAAAAACGGCGGAAGAGGAAATCGAGCGACGGGTAGAAGAGATGTTACGCATGGTCGCCCTTGTCGGGTTTGAAAACAAGAGCGTCTCCACCCTGTCGGGCGGACAGCAACAGCGTGTTGCCATCGCCCGCGCTCTGATTTCTCACCCTCGTGTGCTTCTGCTCGACGAGCCGCTCGGCGCCCTCGACCTCAAGCTCCGCAAGGACATGCAGAACGAACTGAAAAACATACAGAAAGCCATTGGCATCACCTTTATTTATGTCACGCACGATCAGGAGGAGGCACTCTCCATGTCCGACACGATCGTGGTCATGGCAGACGGTGAAATCCAGCAGATCGGCACCCCGACCGATATATACAACGAGCCGAAAAACGCCTTTGTCGCCGACTTCATCGGCGAGAGTAACATCGTCGACGGCGTCATGCTCGCCGACAAGAAAGTGCGCATGGCAGGCCATACCTTCGATTGCGTGGACGGCGGCTTCGCAAAGAACGAGCCGGTCGATGTCGTCATCCGCCCCGAGGATGTCGATGTCGTCGCTCCCGAGCGCGGCATGCTGACCGGCACGGTGACGAGCGTCACCTTCAAGGGCGTGCATTACGAAATCATTGTTGACATTCACGGCTTCAAGTGGATGATCCAGTCGACCGACTATGTCGCGCCGGAACAGCATATCGGACTCTTTATCGAGCCGGACGCCATCCATATCATGAAGAAGTCCAAGTATTCCGGCATGTTCGGCGACTATTCCACCTTCTCCGACGAAATCGACCAGCTCTCCGACGCGGATGCGGCGGAGGAATTCTGACGGAGGCGCAGAGTGCGGAAATGAAAACGAAAAACAAGCTTTTTCATTCCATCGCGGCGGCGCCCCACATCTTCTGGGCAATTCTCTTCATTATCGTTCCCCTTCTCATCGTGGTATACTATGCGTTTACCGACGACGCAGGGAGCTTCACTTTTGAAAATATCTTCGGTCTGACCG
>CALAFS010000045.1 GCA_937892405.1 uncultured Clostridia bacterium | reverse complement strand
CCCGACGACCCGTTACGAAACGGTACCATGATACGCCATCGGGAGAGTGTTTCGTTACCTTTATAACCCGTAGGGGCAACCATCGGTCGCCCGCTTCGTGCTCTCTTTATGCCGTGTCATTGCCTCTTTACCCGGTAGCCTCCCTCCGTCATTTTTTGTAGAAAAATGACGGAGGGATTGTGCCAAATTGATACATTCAAAAGGCGAAGAATACCCTTTCACCTGCCCGCGAGGTGTTTTCGCATGTGATAAATATTGCGTTTGAAGGCGGGCGACCGATGGTCGCCCCTACGACGAATCAAAACGAAAATGTCTCGAAAAGAAGCAAGAAAAAGACAAAACGAGCGGGTCGTCGAGGGCGCCGACCCCTACAAAAGGAGCGAGCGGAAATGGCTCGGAAAGGCGTTTACGGAAGGCATGGCATATTGCCTTGCCGAAAAGAGATGATCGCGTCATGGTACCACCATGTAGGGGTCGGCGCCCCCGACGACCCGTTACGAAACGGTACCATGATACGCCATCGGGAGAGTGTTTCGTTACCTTTATACCCGTAGGGGCGAATCGGTCGCCCCTACATGGGAGCGAGCGGCAACGGCTCGAAAAGGCGTGTGGTGAACAATACGGCGTGCGGGTCGTCGGGGGCGCCGACCCCTACAAAATGGGAAGAGCCTCGAAAGAGTCTCTTTTTCGCGTGGGGGTCTTCCTGACGAGTAGAGAAAAAATAAGGAAGACGCCCGACGACGGGCGCCTGTGAAAAACGGGCAGAAAAACCCACCGCGCCCGCCGAAATATCGGCGGGCGCGGTGGGTTGGGCTTCGCGGAGCGAATTACTTCGATTCTGCGGGAGCCTTGGCAATGACTTCCGTTCCCTTGTAGAAACCGCAGCTCTTGCAAACACGGTAAGCGAGGTTGACCTCACCGCACTGCGGGCACTTGACAAGGTTCGTGGGAGCCTCGAGCTTCCACACGCTGGAGCGTCTCTTCATCTTTCTGGAATGAGAAACCTTTTTCTTCGGTACTGCCATTTTTGTGTCCTCCTTCGGTTGACGGGCGTTCTTTTTTTCTCGGACGGTGCCGTCTTATGTTTCTTTATTATTTTTCTTCATGTCCTCCAGAATCTTCCGGAGAGGTTCAAGCCGCGGATCCGGATCTTTTTCCGGGCAACCGCAGGGACCGTCATTCAGGTTCTTCCCGCAACGCGGGCATAACCCCTTGCAATCCTCACGGCAGAGAAAGCGGATCGGAAATTCCATTTCCAATTGCTCATAGAGCGGCTCGTCAAGGTCGAGAAAACCGTCCTCAATGATGGCGAAATCCTCGAGTTTTTCTTCAGGCAGATCGGCAAGCAAATTACGCGGCGCAACGGTTTTCTCAAGGTCAAGGGAGAAACTGCCGGACAGCGGCGCAAGACAGCGGGCGCAGGCGGTCTTGTAATCGACCGAAAGCGTGAGCTTCATACGCATATAGCCGGCGGTGTTGGTGATATCGCCCTTCACCTTCATGGGAGAAGGAAAAACGACGCCGTATAAGAAACTTGTGGGATCCTCGGAGCGTGTGAGCGGAAGTTCAAAATCGAACGCGAGGAAGCGCTCGCCCGCGAGCAGCGGTCTTAAATCCAACTTCACACCGAAACCTCCTTGTTTTTTGCCGACTCCGGGGGCAGTTTAGGCTACGCGCCCAAAATCGTACATATTATTATAACGCTTCCCCCGCGACTTGTCAAGGGCTTTTGAAAATTTTCTTTGCTCTTTTGCGGAAGTGAATTCCCAAAGTAAATTCCACAGTGAAATTTGAGGTGAAATTCACAAACCGCTCGGTATCCCTGTCGGGAAAGGTCGGGATTTTTCGCTTTTTCATAGAAAAGAGGGACTCCGATTTCTCGGAGTCCCTCGGGCGGTGGGGATTTTGTTCAGAAGAAGCTGCGCTCCTCCACGGCTTCGGGGTGCGCTTTGATATATTTCGTCCACTGGATGTAGCCGTAGGTGGTATTCGTCAGATAGCCGATCTTGAGGATCAGGAGGACGAACTGCCCGGAGAGAATATTGATGACAGCCTCTCCGATGGCGGAGATGTACCACGCGATCCACTGCTCGCGCAGGCGGAAGAGAATGGCAAGTCCGTTGACCACGCCAACCGCGCTCACGCAGGCGTCGATGTAGCACACGATGACGGCGAGCGTACGGTTCCCGCCGAAGAGATCGGTCGCGAGATCAAGTCCCGAGAGCAGATAGCCGATGCCGATCGTCCAGACGATGATGCCGAGGATAATCAGCACTTCCTGCCAGCCTTTCAGTGTGCGCACCTTGGTGATCTCGTCGTTCTGTTTATCCGGCTTGCGGTTCCAGTTGATGAAGCTGATGATATCGCAGGGGAGCCAGAAGAGTAGGGTCGTCGCCATGGTTGCGAAGCGGTAGGCGAGCAGCACGCAGATGAGAATTTCGGTGATCTCGACGAAGATCGAGACGATGAAGTTCCACTTCGACTGCTTCGAGATCAGAAGCTCGCAGAGAATGTTGAGGAAGGTATCCGCGAGGTAGAGCGCCATAATTACAATGCCGTTGATACCGTTGCAGGAGTCTTCGGGGAAGATGACCGAGAAGACCGAGGCAAGGACGAGGATCGACAGAAACCAGATCGTCTCATAGAGGGAGAAGAACTTGCGGAAGATGCCCATCACCCAAAGACCGATGGCGAGCAGTCCGACCGACAGCGCGATGCCGAAGACGGTGAGTGCGTCGTCGGCATAGAGGTCGTGCACCGCCGCGGCGATCTCTGCGTCGCCCGCCGGGGCGGGGAAGGCGAGCACGCGATCTCCGTCCGTCTCACGGTAGAGATAACCGGTGATCGGCGTATCGTCCAGGGCTTCAAACTCTTCATAGGTATAAATGACCGTCATCTCGATCTCGCCGTCCTCCGACACATAGGCGACGGCACAGCGGGTCTCGGTATCGTCATATTCTTCCTCTTCGCCGCCGACGGTACTCGCGCGCACGAAGGTCATCTCCCCGTCGGGGAGATATTCACCGACCGGGGCATTGACCCGACAGATGCCGACGGTCAGAAGGACGAGGGTCGCCACCGTGGTGAGCACGGCGGCAATGCGTAAAACCAAAGTAAAGGGATCTGTATCTTTGAAAAAATGTTTGAGATATTTCATAGGAACCTTTCATTCTATTACATTAAAATGTAAATTTAAGTATTCATTTATCAAGGAAGACGGGAGGCGGAGCAGGTAAAATAGAGGATCTGCCGCCCTTTTGCAAGGGAGGGGAGCGCCGCCAATGCCCGACCGACGCCCTCGTCATCAACGGCGAGGAAGGGGTCGTCGAGCAGGAGAAAAGGCGTCTCCGCCCCGCCGAGCGCATCGGCGAGTGAGAGTCTGAGCGCGAGCTTTGAGAGCGCGCGCTCTCCGCGGCTCATGACCTCAAGGGGCAGGGAAAGCCCGTTTTGCACCCCGGAAAGATGCAGATCGCTGTCGGCGGAAAGTCCGCCTTTCCCGCCGAGCAGGGTGTCGTACTTCGTCAGCCCGTCGGCGATGCGGGAAAGGTAAGTCCTCGCGAGCTTTTCGTCCGCGCGGAGGAGAAGCTCCCGCGTTTTGAGCAGGAGGGCGAGGCGCTTTTTATCCTCCTTGAGTTTTTCGCCGAGCGCCATGCACTCGCCTTCTTTTTCTTCGAGGCGGAGCGCCGCTTCTTCGGCGCTCCTCAGCTCTGCGACAAGTGTCGCCCGTTCTCTGTACATTTCATCGAGGGACGGGGGCGAGGTGACGCGCTCATAGTCTTCGTTTTCTCTCGCGCCGATGGCACGGCGCACTTCTTCGATACGGTAGACCTTCTTACGGATCTCATCGAAGGGGTCTGGCGTTTTGCACGGGTATTTTGATAAAAATGCGAGTGCGTCGCTCTTGTATTGTAAAGTTTTCTTCCCCTTTTTCTTGCATTTCCCGACAACAAAGCGGAAAATGCAGAATACGGTGGGGAGGAGAAGCAGATAGCCGAAGACGCTCTGCGACAGCCCGATCGCCACGCCGAGCGCGCCGAGGGCGAGCGTCAGGAGGAAGAGGGGGACGCGCAGTTTCTTCGCGAAGGCGGAGGAGGGTGTCTCTTTTTTACCCTCGAGATAGGCGTGTTCCGCCGCGCGGATCTCGTCCGCCGTCGGGATCCCCGCACGGAAGAAGACGAGGAGTTCTGCCTCCTCGGCTTTCAGCGCGGCAAGTGCGCGCGCCCGTTCTTTTGCGGATGCGGCGCGGTATTCCGCCGTCCCGTCCGGGGAGGCGAGGCGCGCATCGAGCTCGGCGAGCGCCCGCCGCGTGTCAGCGGCGCGGTCTGCCTTCTCGCGGAGTCCGCGGCTCTCGAGCGTGAGCGCCGCGATGTTCTGTTCGATGTCTTCAATATCGCCCGCACCGCCGCGGCGGGAGAGACGCCGTCTCTCCGCTTTTTTTCATCCTTCGATCGTGCCGCCGCCGAGGACCGAGTCGCCGTCGTAGAGCACGACGGCCG
>CALAFS010000044.1 GCA_937892405.1 uncultured Clostridia bacterium | reverse complement strand
TCTGCTGCGCCCGCCGCGTAGGCACCGAAAGACTGAAAAGCAGAGCTTTTCTCTCGCCGTTTTCCCGGCTTGCCGTACTCTCGTACGGCTGACGCCGTGAAGAACGACGACTCTTTCAGAAATCTGCTGCGCCCGCCGCGTAGGCACCGAAAGACTGAAAAGCAGAGCTTTTCTCTCATCTTTTCCCACTGTGTTACCCGTCTTTTACAACTGAAAAGCAGCGCGTCCGCGTGTAGATTTACACACGGACGCGCTACTTTTTGACGCCGGATTTTATTTATGATACTTTTTTCCTGCGAGGATAGAGAAGGAGCGGTAGAGCGCCTCTGCCAAGATCACCCGCATGAGCTGATGCGGAAAGGTTAGGCGGGAGACGGAAAGTCTTTCCTTTGCCGCCGCCTTGACTGCGGGGGATAGCCCGTGCGAGGAGCCGATGATCAATGTGATCTTTCCCGTCGTATCTGCCGCACGACCGAGGAGGGCGGCGAGCGATTCGGAATCGTATTCTTTTCCTTCGACGCAGAGCGCGATCGGGTAGGAACCCTTCGGAATTTTTGCGAGGATCCGCTCCCCCTCTTCGGCGAGCGCACGCTCGATCTCTCCCGCGTCGTCTTCGTTTGCGATTCTGACTTCCTTCAGTTCGATCTCCTCCACCCGACAGAAGGCGCCGAGGCGTTTTTTATATTCGGCGAGCGCCGTCTTCAGATACTCCTCTTTCAGCGTGCCGACGGTAATCAGTGTCAGTTGTGTCATGGCATCACCGGATCCGCGAGAGCTTTGTCAGTCCGCGTGCGAGCGCCGCGACCAGCGCGTCGACTTCTTCTTTCGTGTTCCGATAGGAGAAGGAGACGCGGATCGAGGTGTCCGCTTCCGCCGCCGTCCGCCCGAAGGCGATCAGCGCGGAGGAGAGGTGCCCGCCGCCGTTGGAGGAGCAGGCGGAACCGGAGGATACGCAGATACCCTCGGAGGAGAGGTAGTGAAGCATGGTTTCGCTTTTGATTTTCGGAAGGGTCAGATTCAGAATGTGCGGCGCGTGCCGGGCGGGAAGAACGGGGCGAATCCCCGAAAGACCGGGTTCTTCGGAAAGCCGCATGAGAAGATAAGCACGCAGGGATTCCATGACTTCCGCATGGGCGGCAAAATTCTTTGCCCCCATCGTTGCCGCAGTGGCAAAGGCGGCGACCCCCGGCACATTTTCCGTCCCGGAACGAAGCCCGCCTTCCTGTCCGCCGCCGAGTATCTGTGCGGAAAGCCCGCGCTTTTTGATCAGATCGGAGGAGACATAGAGCGCGCCGACTCCTTTCGGTCCCTCGATCTTGTGAGAGGACAGGGTAATCATGTCGGCACCGAGCGACTTCGGGGTAAAGGGCACCTTCAGGTATCCCTGTGTCGCGTCGACATGGAGCACCGCTTCCGGCAATTTTTCTTTCATCAGACGGGAGACATCTGCGAGATCGTAGAGCGCCCCCGTCTCGTTGTTGACGAGCATCATGGTGACGAGGACGACATCGGGAGTCATCTCACGGAGGAGTGCCTCTCTGTCGAGCACGCCGCCCGCCGTGGGGATTTCGACAATTTTCACACCTTCGGCGCCGAGCGCACGCAGAGGCTCGGAGACCGAGGCATGTTCTCCCGCCGTTGTCAGGATTTTCGCCCCGCGGCGATAGCGTTCTTTGGCGTGCAGGCGCCCCGAGATGGCGAGATTGTTCGCCTCACTGCCGCTTGCCGTAAAAATCAGCGTCCCGACAGGCGAGCCGAGCGTGCGCAGAATGGCACTTCGCGCCGCGTTCAGCTCCCGCTCCGCCGCGAAGCCGAGCGCATGCAGGGAAGAAGGATTTCCGAAGGTGTTCTTCGAGACTTCAAGATAGGTTTCGAGTGCCTCGTCCGAAATGCGGGTCGTGGCGCTGTTGTCAAAATAGATCGTGTTCATCGGATATGGATCTTCTCCGTCATTTTTGTCACTTCGTCAAGGTGCGAGGGATAGTCGGCGTCTTTTTCCGTGTAGGTGAAGACAAAGCCCTTGAGCGATGCGACCGAAAGTACCTGATAGACATGATAGACCTCTCCGTCGAGACGGTAGGTATATTCATAAGCACGGGCACGCTTTGCATTGGCAAAGGTGATTTCTTCGTTTTCACGGAGAACCGTCAGCTCCGTTACAAAGGCGGAGAGCTCCTCACACCGCTCTTTGAAATAGTCCGCGACACTGACGCCTGTGCGGGTCGCCTCGGACATCGTGACACTCGCGCCATCCTCTGCGACGGCACCGATAATGCCCGTCGTCAGCGTCGGTGTAAAGGCAGGCGCAAGGTAGAAGTCAAAGCCCGTGACCACGCCGTCGGAGACGAGCAGATAGCCGTCCGCGTCTGTCTCGTAATGCTTTTCTTCGGGGGTCTTGTCCTCTTTTTCAATAAACTTGATTGCCGAGACAACACTGCGCGCCTTTTCGGCATAGGTTTCGTACGGTGTCTTTTCCGCACCGTCCGCTTTGGTATCGGGAGCGGTATAAGTATAAAGATAGGCTCGTCCCTCAAACTTCGCGAGAATCTGAAGGGTGCGGAAGCTCTTCTCCTGATAGGTGTAGGTGTACACATAGGAGACGGCGTCCTCCGCGTTTCCGAGCGTGCAGGCGGTGCCCTCTTCCACCTTTGTCAGTCCGAAGCCTTCGGGAAAGGAGGCAAAACTCTTTTCAAAATAATCCGCCGCACTCTCCCCGTCGGCAAGTTCGGTTGCCGAGAGTGAGACAGAGGCGGGCGTCAGCGGGGAGACATATGCCGCACTGACATTTCCGAGGTTGGATACCGTCCATTCCTCCGGCACGAAGAAATAATAGCCGAGATCGGTGCCGCCCGCCGCGAGCTGCATGCCGTCGGGGATCTCTACCTCTCCCTTCTGTCCGCAGGAAACAAGGGAAAAGAGAAGAAGTGCGGACAGAAGGAGGGCAAGCCATCTTTTTTTCATAACTTTGTACATCCTTTCGTTTTTTATATCATCGGATCCGGAAGATCTTTTGTCAGCGCGAGCACTTCCTCGCGGAAGATATCGCCGCGCTCTTCAAAATTCCGGAATTCGTCAAAACTCGTGGAGGCGGGGGAGAGGAGCACCGTGTCGCCGGGCTTCGCCTCCCTCACGGCAAGCCGCACCGCGTCGCGGAAACTCTTCGCCCGCAGAATCGGCGGTTTGTCGCTGCGTCCGTCGGCGGCAAGCAGGGAGAAGATCTCCTCGCCCGTCTCACCGAAGAGGACAATGGCGCGCGCCGAAGAGAGGATCGTCGGAATGAGTGAGTCAAAGGGCACGCCCTTTCCTTTTCCCCCGATCAGAAGAATCGGCGGGTCGGTCAGTGCCGATAGTGTCGAAAGCGTACGCGCCGGGGAAGAGTCGATCGAGGAGTCCACATAGCGCACGCCGCCGCGGGTCGCGACAAGCTCTGCGCGGTGCGAAATCCCGGAAAAGGTGCGTGCGACCGAGAGGATCCGTTCTTCGTCGGTATAGCCCATCGAAAGGGCAATAGCCGCCATGAAATTCTTAATGTTGTAAACGCCGGGGAGTCGGATCTCGGATAGCGGGAGCAGACGCCGCCCGTCAAGGCAGATCGCCTCCTCCGAGAGCGTGAAGACATGCCGCGCCCGATAGCGGAGAAGGGAGGAGAGACTCTCTCTGACCGAGAAGACGGCGAACGGACGGATCCCCGAAAAGAGTGACACGCACCCCTCGTCATCCGCCGAAAGTACCGCGTCCTCGGCATAGGTCAGAAGATGAGACTTTGCCTCTTTGTATTCCGCAAAATCTTTGTGCCAGTTGAGGTGGTTCGGCGTCAGATTGGTGATAACCGCGCGGCGGGTGCGGGGAGACAGATACTGAAGCTGAAAGCTCGAGAGCTCCGCCACCGTCAGCGTGTTTCTCCCTTCGGAAAAGAGAAGAGGGGAGAGCGCCCGCCCGATATTCCCCGCGAGGCGGACATCATACGCACCGCCCGAGAGAAGGAGAGAGGTCAGCGTCGCTGTCGTGCTCTTTCCATCCGAGCCGGTGACGGCAAACACGGGTGCATGCGTATTGTCGAAGAACAGCTCCGCGTCGGAGGAGAAGCGACAGCCCCGGCTCTTCGCCGCGAGAAGGCGCGGATCCTCCCGCCTTGCCGACGGAGAGAAAAAGAGGATATCCTCCCAAATCTCGTCGTACACGGTGTCCCCGGTATAGCACCGTACCGCAAACGACGGGGGAAGAAGCGAGGGGATCGTCTCCTTTGCGCGTAGCGTCAGGGTACCGATGCCGGAATGTGCGAGCACCTCGGCGACGCCCCGTGTCGAGGTGCCGAGACCGATCAGCCCTACCTTTTCACTTCCTTTGAGAGGGAGGAGAACCTTTGGCATGCCGCCGTCCTTTCCTGCATGGTTTCTATTATAATATTATAGGAGATTCCGGGAACAAATGCAACCGTCTGCCGAAAAATTTACAAAATGCACGGGGCTGTTACCGGCATGCCGTGAGAACACTCTTCCGACATGCGGGTAACAGCCCCGTGACCGAACTTGTAAGCCGGGTTCTGTGCGTCTTGCGACGCGGCAATCATCTATCTTCACTGCGGATCACTCCGCAGTTCAAGCCTTGCGGCTCTGCCACCGGATGTATTGCGGCGGGCAGCCGCTGCCGTTTGCACGGCAAACATCGGGTGTTGCTTCGGATAGGGTTTACAGCGGATCTATGTTGCCATAGAAACGGGTGAGCTCTTACCTCGCCTTTCCATCCTTACCGTCATGCGACGGCGGTTTATTTCTGTTGCACTTTCCCGGAGGTCACCCTCGGCGGATGTTATCCGTTATCCTGCCCTGCGGGGCCCGGACTTTCCTCACGGTAATACCTTTCGGCACCATACCGCGCGGCCGCACCTCCCGGTTGCTTTCTTAG
>CALAFS010000043.1 GCA_937892405.1 uncultured Clostridia bacterium | reverse complement strand
CGGGACGCTGAACCGCTTTATCAACGATACGGCAGAGCTTACCTACCCGAACTCGATCTGGTACTACCCTGTCGGGAGCGGCAATGATTTCTGGCGTGATGTCGCCGATCCGTCGGAAGACCGCCCCCTTTGCATCGACAAATACCTTGAATATCTTCCCACCGTCGAGGTAAACGGGAAGACCTACCGCGTCCTGAACGGCGTCGGCTACGGCATCGACGGCTATTGCTGTGAGGTGGGTGACAAGCTGCGCGCAACCTCGGAGAAGCCGGTGAATTACGCCGCCATCGCCATCAAGGGACTGCTCTTCCACTTCCGCCCCGTGAACGCGAAGATCACGGTTGACGGTATCACCCATGAGTTCCGCAAGGTCTGGCTTGCCCCGACGATGAACGGGCATTACTACGGCGGCGGCATGATGCCGACCCCCGCACAGGACCGTCTCGGGGAAGAACATACGATTTCCACCATGGTCATGCACGGCACGGGCAAGCTCCGTACCCTCATCATTTTCCCCTCCCTCTTCAAGGGCGAGCATGTCAAGCATAAGAACGCCGTGGAGGTCATGACGGGTAAGGACATCACCGTGACCTTCGACCGCCCCACCGCTTTGCAGATCGACGGCGAGACGATTCTCGGCGTTACGAGCTGCCGCATCCGCGCCGCGGCAAAGGTTCCGGCGCTCTCTCATTAACCCCGCATACGACATATTTTCACCGGTTCCGCACCGCTCGCGATGTGAAACCGGTGATTTTTTGCGCCCGGGATAAAGTCTGCCCACCGCTCTCTTCCTTTTCATGTAATATTTTGCACGCGCATGAAGAATTCTGCGCGTTTTTACTTTTTTTCTTGCAATATTTTGCGAATTCGGCTATAATAGAGGCGAAAAACAAAGAACCGGCAACCTCGCCGGGAGGGGGACAATTATGTTTGAGAAGATCACGCCCGAGGCGGCGGGAATCCCGAGCGATGCGGTCAGAGACTTTCTCGCCGCATGCGAGCGCCGCGGCAACACCCTGCACAGCGTTCTGATGATGCGGGGCGACCGCATTTTTTCCGAGACCTATTGGGCACCCTTTGATAAGGATTTCCGACATCGCATGTATTCGGAGACAAAGAGCTTTGTCAGCATCGCGATCGGACTTCTCGAGGAGGAAGGGAAGCTCTCTCTCGACGATAAGATAGCACCCTATTTCCCGGAAGAAGCAGGCGACAGCCTCCCGCCCTTCCTCGCGGAGCAGACCGTGCGCGAGATGCTCACCATGACGACGGCGGGAATTTCGGAATATTGGTTCACGAGTGCCGAGCACGACCGTACAAAGATCTATTTTCGCCGCACCGACATCACCCGTCCTGCGGGCACCCTCTTTGAGTACGACAGCCCCGGCTCGCAGGTTCTCTGCCACCTCGTCGAGAAGCTCAGCGGAAAATCTCTCCTTGACTACCTGAAGGAAAAACTTTTCGATCACATGGGCACCTTCCGCACCGCCTATACCCTGAAGACACCGACCGGCGTCACCTGGGGCGACTCCGCCATGCTCTGCACGACGCGCGACATCGCCTCCTTCGGGCGGCTGGTGATGAACTACGGCACCTACGAAGGGCAGCACCTTATGAACGAAGCCTATCTGCGCACCGCTACCTCCCGCGTGGTGGACAACGACCCCGACGGTACGCGCGGACCCTTTGAGTACGGTTACGGCTATCAGATCTGGCGGGCGGAACGCGGCTTTGCCTTCGTCGGTATGGGGAATCAGCTCACCGTCTGCATCCCCGAGCTGGACTTTCTCTTCACCTGCACCTCGGACGACCAGGGGAACGCGCCCGCGCGTTCGATTCTGATGGCGGAACTTTTCGAGCGGATCGTCGATCACCTCGGCGCTCCCTTGCCCGAAAACGGGGAGGCGTATCGCCGCCTCGAGGAATTTTCCGCGACCCGCACCCTCCGCGCCGTCACGGGGGAGAAGACCTCTCCCATCACCGAAAAAATCAACGGGAAGACCTTCCTCGCCGAAGAGAATCCGATGGGCATCACCGAGTTTTCTCTCCGCTTTTCGGGGGAGACGGGCGTCTTTTCCTACACGAACCGCACGGGGAAGAAGGAGATCCCCTTCGGTCTTTTCCACAATGTCTTCGGACATTTTCCGGAACCCGGGTATTCCGATGAGGTCGGCACCGTCCCCGGGGCACCGGATCACTTCTACCGCGACGCCGTCTCGGGCGCATGGCGGGACGAAAAACGCTTTGCCCTCCTCGTGCAGATCATTGATAAGTATTTCGGGAACCTGACCGTCTACTTTGCCTTCAAAGACGATTTTGTCACCGTCCGCATGACAAAGACAGCAGAAGCTTTTCTGAACGAATATCACGGAGATCTCGTCGGAAGACTGAAAAAGTAAAGTTAAGTATTCAAAACAATCGAAAATCATTACAATTATGACGCGCAACTTCGCATATAGTAAACAATTATTTTCATCATGATTTTCAAAACAAGCAAGAGAAACCAACCGGATAAAATTTCCGTGCCCTCTTGCTTTTTCTTCCCCGATCCGTTATAATAGAGGTATCAACATAATGAAAGCAGGGAAAACGATGGAAAATAACATTCGTCCCGCCGACATGGCGAGAATCAACACGAAAGAACTTGCAGAAGCCTTTATCGAAGAGCAGATCGCCGCGATCCGCGCACAGGTGAAAGACGGAAAGGTACTTCTCGCTCTCTCGGGCGGCGTGGATTCCTCGGTCGTCGCCGCACTCCTGATCCGCGCGATCGGAAAGAATCTTGTCTGCGTGCATGTCAATCACGGACTCCTCCGCAAGGGAGAGCCGGAGCAGGTCATCGAGGTCTTCCGTCATCAGATGGACGCGAACCTGATCTATGTCGATGCGACCGACCGCTTCCTCGATAAGCTCGCGGGCGTCACCGACCCCGAAGAAAAGCGCAAGATCATCGGCAAGGAGTTCATCGAAGTCTTCGCCGAAGAGGCAAAGAAGCAGAACGGGATCCGCTTCCTCGCACAGGGCACCATCTATCCCGATATTCTCGAGAGCCACGGCGTCAAGGCGCATCACAATGTCGGCGGACTGCCGAAGGAGCTGAACTTCGAGCTTGTCGAACCCGTGAAACTCCTCTATAAAGACGAAGTCCGTATAGTCGGACATACCCTCGGACTTCCCGATACCATGGTCTACCGTCAGCCGTTCCCGGGACCCGGCCTCGGCGTCCGTTGCACCGGCGCGATCACCCGCGACCGCCTTGAGGTCGTCCGTGAGTCGGACGCCATTCTGCGCGACGAGTTCGCGAAGGCAGGGCTCGCAGGCAAGGTGTGGCAGTATTTCACCGTCGTGCCCGACTACCGCTCCACCGGTATCAAGGACGGCAAGCGTACATGGGAGCTTCCCGTCGTGATCCGCGCCGTCAATTCGGTCGACGCCACCGCCGCCACGATCGAGGAGATCCCCTATGCGCTCCTTCATCGGATTACCGACCGTATCCTCGCAGAGGTAAAGGGCGTGAACCGCGTCCTCTATGACCTCTCGCCGAAACCCGTCGCCACCATCGAGTGGGAGTAATCCCGCTTTCGCGCCGGGGCTGTCACCGACCGTGACAGCCCCGGCTTTTTCTTTTATAATAGCTAGTTAAGCTATTTAGATATATATTCTCCGCTTTCACCGCTGTCGCCATTTTCACTACCTATAATTATATAGCGAAAACGGTTCATTCGGCAAAAGCACGGCGATCCGAAGCCTGCCTACCCGCCTGCTTCTCCGATTCATTATAGTAAAGCAAAACCTATGCTTTGAACTTGTCGGAAAAAGAAAACAATCGGCGAAAAAGTTGTAACTTTTTTCCCGCCGTACGGCAGATTTCGCATGTTTATGCAGTGTATAAAATGACGAAAATCTCCCACCGCTTCACTTCGGCAGGGAAGAGAAAGAGCGTGAGCAATCCTATCCGTTTCCTGCGCGCGAAACCTTTCGCGCATATAATGCACCGACCGACTTAACAAAACGGAATATCGGTATTACAATTTCTCATACCCGTGTCTCATTTTATGCAAATATGTATAATCGATGGGAAATGTTGTTGAAATATCAAAAAATTCTGTCAAACATGACAATTGACAAGAAAAAACGACCGTGCTATAATCATTCTTATCAATGAAATAGTAGTAGGAAAAAAGCAAAACGGCGGAATTTTTCGTCAGGAAATCTATACATTCCCTGAAATAGAAAAAAGAGCTTGCCGATTTGCTTGCAAGCTCTTTTTTTGAAGGGAAAAAGGGGTGTCAGGAAAAGTATAGGTTTCCTGACAATACCGATGAAAATCAAAAAAGCGCACCTCGCGGAACCTCCGCGGCTGTTTCATTCCAACTTTGGATTCTCACTCATTTCACAGGAGGAAAAGACCATGAGAAAAAGATCACTCGGTATCGTCCTTGCGATGCTCGCATTGGTTGCGGCACTTCTTCTCTCGCTTGCGAGCTGCGGCGGGAACGAAGAACCGAAACCGGACGATAACAACAACCCCACACCGTCGACAGAAGCCGGTGCCGAAGCGGGCGTCTATTATTTTGACGCCGGCGACAGCGGCGAATACCTGCTCACCCTCGGCGGCACCTGTCAGTATACCCTCGCGGTGAAGTCCGACGCGGAGAGCGGTACATACACCCTCACCGACGGCACTCTCGCCATGACTTCGGGCAGCGTGACCCGCACAGCGAAGCTCGAGGGAAATGTCATTACCCTGACATACAACGACGCACAGCTGCGCCTCCTCAAGAAAGTTTCTTACACCGTGACCTATAACACCGACGGCGGCAGTGCCGTCGCGTCGGCAACCGTCGTGAACGGCAAGACGCTGAAGGCACCTGCCGACCCCGCAAAGGACGGCTATGTCTTCCTCGGCTGGTATACCGACAGCACGCTGAAGACACCCTTCGCCTTCGGCAGTGCCCCCGTCACGGGCGATATGACGCTCTATGCCCGCTTCGTTCCGAAGTCTGCGGATGCGAAAGAGTATACCGTCCATTATAACCTCGCCTACGACGGCAAGACCCTCCCCGATGCACAGACGATCGGCGGCAAGCTCTATGACGCCGCAGTTCCCACGAGAGAAGGCTATACCTTCGTCGGCTGGTGGATGAGCGACAGTGCAAACGGCGCGAAGCTCACGAATCGCTTCTATGACGCGGAGAGCACGAACGCCACCGTCTTCACCGAAGATACCACCCTCTATGCCGTATGGCAGAAGGCGGACGCCACGACCGCGACTCCCGCCGTCAGCGTGGACGGAAAGAATGCGACATGGGATCGCGTCGAAGGCGCTGCCGCTTACCTCGTCACCGTGACCGCGCCCGACGGCACCGTCATTGTGAACGCACAGCGTACCGCCGCTACCACCTTCGCCCTCAACCTTACCGGCGCCGGTGAGTATAAAATCGAGGTCGTCGCTGTCGACAACGGCGGCAACGCGCTCTCCGAGGTTGCCACCCGCTACTATACGCACCTTGCCCTTGCCCGTGTCGGCGACTTCTTCGTGACGGATTCTTCCGTTCTCGTCTTCCGCGGCGCCGACGGAGCAGAGCATTACTTCATTACCGTCGATTGCGGCAACCCCGCCCATGTCCATACTGCATTCGATAACGGTACCTCCCTCTGCTTCAACTTCTCGGGCTGCGAAATGCAGAAGGGCGGCATCACCTTCACCGTCACCGCGACGGCGAAAGGACGCGCTTCTTCCACCGCTACCTTCGTCTATGAAAGACACCTCGACGCCGTCACCGGTCTTGCCGTAAACGGCGGTGTCCTCACCTGGGACGCCGTGACCGGCGCATCCTACTACCTCGTGAAGATCGGCGACGCCACCCTCACCGTCCCGGGTACCGAGCTTTCGCTCCTCTCCCTTGCCGGCGGTGACTACACCGTCTCCGTGACGCCCGTCACCCGCGGATACAATTCTCCCGCCGCCGCGACGCTCACCTTTACTAAGGCGACGCCCGCCGTGCCGAAGAATCTCCGCCTTGTCGGCACCGTCCTCTCGTGGGACGCGATCCCCGGCGCGACCTCCTATGAGGTGAAATTCGCCGGCACCACCCTCACCGTCGCCGAAGGCGCAACCTCCGTCGACCTTGCCGATGCCGATGTCTCCCTTGCCGAAGGCTCGGATTACGAGCTGACGCTGAAAGTTGTCGCCGCCGGCGGCAGCGCGGAGAAGTCCGTCACCGTCCGTTACCACGAGATGGCAGACGACCTCACCTATAAAGCAGGCAAACTCACCTGGACTCTCGTCCTCGGCGCCGCTTCGTATGAAGTGCAGGTCGAAGACGGCGAGATCCTCACCGTAGACACCGGCGCGAACTTCTGCGCCCTTGACACCCTTGCGAAAGCAGGGAAGAACACCCTGCGCGTCCGCTTCAAGGACGGCACCTACACCTCCGAATGGAAAGAGATCTCCGTCACCGCCTACGCCGTCACGCTTGACAGCCGCGGAGGCAGCGAGGTTTCTACACTCTATAAAGCCATCGGCGACCCGATGACCCTCCCGGATCCGACGAAAGAAGGTCACGACTTCTCCGCATGGTACAACGTACCGGGCGGCGCCGAGAGCAACGGCAGAAAGTATGCCGATCCCTACTTCGCCGAGTCGGGTGAGATCGTCCTTTACGCCTACTACACGCCGAAAGCCTACACCGTCCATCTCTCGAAGGGCGACGATTCCGACACCACCGCTACCGTCTACTACGGCAGAAATTACACCCTTGAAGTTCCGACCACCTCTTCCGTGACGGCGTCCTTCGGCGGCTGGTTCAGCGCACCGAACGGTACTGGCATTGCCTTCACCGATCCGGAAGGAAAATCCCTCGCTCCGTGGGATTACCTCGACGACAGCGTCACCCTCTATGCGTTCTGGGTCGACAATGTCCTCGCCTTTGAGAAGATCGGCAGCGGTTATGCCGTCTCCGCCGGTTCGAGAATCGGTCTTGTCACCTCCGTGACGATTCCCTCCGAGTATCGCGGTGCTCCCGTCCTGACCGTTGTCAGCGGCGCGTTTGCGAATTGTGATACCCTCACTGAGATCCGTCTCCCCGATACCCTGACCGATATTGCCGAGGGCGCGTTCGACGGTTGTGAAAGCCTTGCCTCCGTCACCGTGTACTCCACGGGCGCGGCATCGCCGAGATACTCCACCTCGGGCGGCGTTCTCTTCGACCGCGGCACGAGCGACGCAAGACACGCACCCCGTCCCGTTCTGATGCCTGCCGCCATGGGCGGAACCTACACCGTGCCCGCCGGCACCGACGTGATCCCGCGCCGTGCTTTCGCGGAAAGCAAACTGACTAAGATCATCATTCCCACGAGCGTCAGAGAGATCGAAGCGGAAGCCTTCGCCGAGTGCGAGCTTCTGACCTCCGTCGTCTTTGAGAACGCGGGTGCTACCTCCGGTGTCCCCGCTCTGACGGTCGGCGAGCGCGTTTTCCTGAACTGCGACGAGCTCACCTCCATCGTCCTTCCCGCGAGACTCGGCAGCATTGCCCTGACGAGATTTACCTTTATCGACGGCGAATTTCTTGAAGAGGGAACACCGAATGCCTTCGAGAAGTGCGACTATCTCGCGGAAGTCTCGGTAGCGAAAGGACACAACGCGAAGTATACCTCCGTGGACGGCGTCCTCTTCGGTGACTTCGGTACCACCCTCCTCTACTTCCCGCATGCAAAGAAAGCAGAGAATTACATCATTCCCGACGGCGTCACCAAGATCGCGGACAGCGCGTTCTCCGGTTGCAGCTCCGTCAGCGGTGCTCTCACGATCCCCGGACGCATCACCGAGATCGGCACGGCAGCCTTTAAGGATGCAAGCAAGATCAACGCCCTGACCTTCGGCGGCGGACTGATCGCGGCGGAAGTCACGATCAAGGATTATGCCTTCGACGGTCACCGGATCCTGAGCCTCACCTTTGAAGAGGGCAGCATGGTCCGCACGATCGGTGCCTATGCCTTCCGCTTTGCCGATAACTATAACGATCGGGCGAAAGAAAAGACCGTCACCATTCCCGCGAGTGTGAAGAGCATCGGCGACGGTGCCTTCGCGAATTACGGTACCGTGGCAGTCACGATCGAGGCGGGCGACAATACGCTCTCCTGCGGCAACGGCGTCTTCGCGGATTGCGAGATCAGCACGCTTTCCCTGCCGAAGAACATGACCGCTCTCCCGAACTTCTTCTACGGACTTTCCGTCGAGAATATCGTCGTGGATCCCGAGAACCCCGCATTCCTGTCCGAGGACGGTGTCCTCTATACCAAGAACGGGGAAGGAAAGGCGGACATCCTTGTCCTTTACCCCGCGTCGAAGCGTGACGCCTCCTTTGAGATTCCGAACACCGTCACCGCGATTGCGAACGGCGCCTTCATGGGTGCGCAGTTCTCCTCCGTGACGATCCCCTCGTCGGTGACTACCATCGGTGATCAGGCGTTCTACAATACGCCGAATCTTACCTCTGTGACAATCCCCGCGTCTGTCACGGAAATCGGCGAATCTGCCTTCGCCGCTTATTGCGATTTGAGAGGAAACTACTACACGAAACTGACGACCGTCACCCTTGAGGACGGCAACGCTGTGCTGAACATCGGCGCACATGCCTTTGACCATCAGATGAAACTGACGGCAATCGTTCTTCCGACAAGAGTCAGTGCGGTCGGCGACTACGCCTTCTACAATACGCAGGCTGTCACCACTCTGTCTCTCGGCGGTGTCGAGTCGATCGGCGCACATGCGTTTGATTCCTGCTACTACGCCGGCGAGCTGACCTTCCCCGCATCTCTGAAGTCGATCGGTGCATATGCCTTCTATTGTGACTATGATAGTGACTATGATTGGAGTACTCGGACATATACATACACCTTCTACTCCAAGATCACGGCATATCACTTTGCCGAAGGCTCGCAACTTGAGACCATCGGTGCCTATGCGTTCCGGTATGGTATTTTTGAGTCCTTCACGATCCCCGCGTCGGTAAAGACGGTGTATGCAGGAGCCTTCTATGGTGCAATGAGCCTGAAGACCCTGAATTTCGAAGACGGCAATGTACCTCTTGTCTTCGGTGCTCCCGATGAGAACGAGAGCGCGACCGGTCGTGTGCTTCAGAGTACCGCCGTCACCTCGCTCACCTTCCCGTCCCGCCTTGTCGAGATCGGTGAGAGTGCCTGCGAGTCTTCCGAGATTGCCTCCGTTTCCTTCGGTACAGACAGCAAGTTGACGACCATCGGTGCGAGAGCCTTCAGTTCCACGGATCTGACGAGAGTTACGATTCCCGGCTCGGTGAGGAACACGACGGTCATCGGTATCGGTGACTGGGCATTCAGTTGCCCGCTTGAGTCTGTCACCTTTGAGCCGGGCACCGAGCCTCTGACCTTAGGTGAGTATGCGTTTTCCGCCTCCGGCGTGGACGATGATAAGGCGATGACCTCCGTCACACTTCCTGCGAGACTCGCCCCCTTCACTGCCGCGGACGGCACGATGATTCCCGCCCTTGCGAACGGCAGAGATGTCTTCAACTGGCAGCTCGCTTCCTTCGTAATGGAGGAGGGAAGCAAGACCTATGCCGCCGTCGACGGCGTCCTCTACAATGCCGATAAGACCGAGCTCCTCTTCTGCCCGAAGGCAAAAGCAGGTGCCGTGATTATCCCCGCTTCCGTCAAGAAGATCGACGCACAGGCATTCTATTCCTGCCAGAGCGTCACCTCGATCGAGTTCACGACCGGCAGTAAGTGTGAGGAGATCGGCGACAAGGCGTTCTACTGGTGTCTCGGTCTGACAACGCTTGTCATTCCCGACAGCGTGCAGAAGATCGGAGCGGAAGCCTTTGTCAACTGCCAGAACCTTGAGTCTCTGACTCTTCCCGCATCGATCACCGTCTTCGACAAGGACATGATCCGGTATTGCAAAAAACTGACGAATTTGGTAATCACCGGCGGCACGAATTACAAGGTTGTGGACGGTGTCCTCTTCACGGCAGACGGCAAGACCCTGATCTACTACCTGTCGTACCTGACGAATACTTCTTACACAGTGCCGGAGGGTGTAGAAACAATCGGTGAGCAGGCATTCAACTCGAATCTGTCTCTTACCTCCGTTTCTCTCCCGTCTACACTGAAGGAAATCGGAAAATATGCATTCTCCGGATGCAAGAACATTTCGAGCGTCACCTTTGCCCCGAGCGATAAGCCGCTGGTCATCGGTTATTCCGCCTTCGGAAGAAATGCTTTTACTTCCTTCACGGTTCCCGCTCGTACGGTTTCGATTGAGGCATATGCGTTCAGCAGCGTTCCTTTGAACACCCTTACCTTTGAAGCGGGCAGCAAGCTGAATTACATCGGCGACGGTGCCTTCAGCGGAGCAAAATTCACGACGGTGGATCTTCCTTCCTCCGTCCGTGAGATGGGCGAGGATGTCTTCGCAAGATGTAATAACCTCGTGTCTGTCACCATTCCCGAGGGCGTCATGAAGATCGGCGAATCCCTCTTCGAGAGCTGCGCAAGCCTTGAGAGTGTCACTCTCCCGTCGACGCTGACCGAGCTCGGTAACTTCGCTTTCAAAGAGTGCTCGGCGCTCCGCCATGTCACCTTTGCAAAGAACATCAAGATCAAGACGCTTCTTGTCGGTACCTTCATGGAGTGCACTTCGCTCGAGAGCATCGAGATTCCCGCAAGTATTCTTGAGATTCCCGACGCAGACGAAGATATCGCTTCCTATGACAGAAACGACGGTCTCTTTGAGGGTTGCACCTCGCTCCGCCTTGTCACCTTCGCAGAAGGAAGCAAGTGCGCGAGAATCGGTGCACATGCCTTCGACGGTACCGCGATTGAGTCGATTACGATCCCCGAGACCGTGAGCGACATCGGCGATTACGCATTCGCCTACACATCTCTTGTGAACGTTACGATCCCGAACACCGTGACCTCGCTCGGCACAGGCGCTTTTGAGAGCTGCAAGTCTCTTGCGACCGTCACCCTCGGCAACGGTATCCGTGAGATTCTCGACAATGTGTTCAGCAACTGCCCGTCCCTTCGCGAACTCACGCTTCCCGCGTCGGTTACGACGGTGGAAAGCGGCGCGTTCTACAACGACGACAACCTGACGCTGAAACTTGCTCCTGACAGCAGAATGAACCTTGTGAAGGGCGTTCTCTACGATGCAAGCTGGGTGATCAACTACTTCCCGGAATCCATCACGGAATATGAGATCCCGCGAAAGGTTTCGCAGCTGCCCGAGGACTTCTTCGATTCCTACTACGGCATTGCAAAGCAGCTGACAAGTATCACGGTCGAGGAAGGGAATACCGCTTATGTTTCCGAGAACGGTGTCCTCTACACGGCGGATAAGTCGACGGTTCTCTTCTTCAACGCGTCGGTCACCACCTTCGAGCTGACCGCGGCGATCCTTGAGAACGCGACGGACGATCTCTTCACGGCACTGAATGCCGCTCCTGCCCTTGTTTCCGTGACGGTGGCAGACGATGTCTCCGCTTATGTGAGCGTCGGCGGTGTCCTCTATACGAAGGATTGGGATATGAAGGTCATTCCTTCGGCGATGACCGAGTTCGTGATCCCGAGACAGCTCGAGTCGATTCCTTACGCTGCCTTCCGTAACAACACTTCGCTGAAGACCGTCAGCTGCGAAGCGCGTGGCGAGGACGATCCCGAGTGGGAGATTGATTACTATGCATTCAGAGGGGCATCGAATCTTGAGACAGTCACCCTGCCCGGAAAACTGGTCAATATCGGTTCTTCCGCCTTCTCCGGTTGTTCCGGTCTGAAGACACTGAACCTGCCGTACCTGACGGCGGACGATCCGCTCGAAGATATCCTCTACTACTTCGAGAGCTGCGACGCACTGGAGGCAGTGAATGTCGCCGAGAGCGAGAAGTATAAGTCGATCGACGGTGTAGTCTTCGAATACAACAGCTATGACGATGTATGGGAGATGCTCTTCTGCCCGACGGGTAAGACGACCTTCACGATCCCCGCGTCCCTTGAGTTCCTCCCCTCCCTGTGCGGTTGTGATTTCACGACCGTGACCTTTGAGAAGGACGCGGACGGGAACGAAAAGGCAGGTGCCGAATTCCTTGAGCTGGATGTGCAGGCATTTGCCGATATGGCGAACCTTGAGACGCTGGAGCTCCCCTCCCGTCTCACCGTCATCGACGAAGCCGCTTTCTCGGGTTGCACGGCGATCTCCTCCTTCACGATTCCCGAGACGATCGAGTTTGTCGGTGCGAGTGCCTTCGAGGGCTGGACGGCAGAGCAGGCGATCATCGTCGGCATGACCGAGGCGGAAGTCACCGCAGAGATGGAGAACGAGGACGGTACCGGTATCTTCGACGCCGGCTGGCTTGACGGCAGCGAAGCAACCGTGACCTATAAAGCGGCGGAATAAAAATTTCCGTCAATTTGAAAAAAACTTTACGAGAAAAGACGAAAAAAGCATTCGTCGGGCGTTCTATGCCCGACGAATGCTCCTTGCTGTTTTTAGGGGGGTATATGAATTGTGTAGGTATATCCCGTTTTCTTCCACATATTGGTAGACTCACCGCCCCCAAGCCTTCCCCGGTGGGGGAAGGTGTCACGGCGAGCCGTGACGGATGAGGCGTTCGCTCTCCCGAAAGCAAGCGCCCCGTCTTCGATTTCTCTCATTTCCACCCCCTTTCCCACAAGGGAAAATTCAAACACCTATCACATGCCGCAGGATGCGGCAGAAACGAGGTTGATTATATGCAACAAACATGGATCAACGATTACAGAAAGCGCCTTGTCCGTGAAAAAATCGTGACCTCCCTGGCGTTCGGCCTGATGGTCGGCGCCGGCGCGGATTTCCTCGCGGCACTTGCGTGCTATCTCTTCAATTTCAAAGGTATCTGGCTCCCGCTGACGATCGGCGGCGGCGTGTTCCTCCTTTCCTCGGTGCTCTTCTACTTTCTGAAGTTCCGCCCGACGGAACGGGATGTCGTGCGCCGTGTCGATACTATGGGACTTGACGAGCGCGCCGTCACCATGTACGAGCTGAAGGACGAGGACTCCTTCATCGCGAAACGCCAGAGAGAAGACGCCGTCGAAAAAGTCGCGGCGGTGAACAAAGAGCAGGTCAAAAGAGCCTTCCCGCTCTTCGCCCTGAAGACATGGGCGGTGATCCTCCTCTTCACGGTTTTTCTTTCGGGTGCCGGTATGACGACGGTCGCGGGACTTGCGGGTGCGGGCGTGATTGACTCTCCCGACATTCTCCCCGATAAGGATCGCGAGAACTTCTGCATCGTCTCCTACCTCACCGAAGGGCAGGGAGACGTCGAGGGCGAGCCAGAGCAGACAATTCTTGCCGGCGAGGACGCGACCACGGTCGTGGCGGTTGCCGATGACGGCTGGATGTTCACGAAGTGGAGCGACGGTGTCAAGGACCCCGCGAGAACGGACAGAAAGATTCTCGAAGACCTCTCGGTGACAGCGATCTTTGAGGAGATCGCCGAATCGAGCGAAGACATTGACGGAGAGGCGGGCGGCGATGCCGAGGACGGCGACGCCGACAAGAACGCTCCCTCCGATAACAACGACAGTTCCGCCCCCGCCGGCGACAGCGGACAGGGCGGAGAAGGGGACGGAAACGGCGACAAGGGCGACGGCTCCGGCTCCGGTAACGGCGGACAGGAAGGCGAAGGTAAGGGCAACGGCAAAGGCGAAGGCGCCGGCGGCGGTTGGTCGGACGGAAACCAGATCATCGACGGTAAGACCGATTACCGCGATGTCCGCGATCTCTACTACGATCAGGCAATGGAAATTATCCGTAACGGCGGCGAGCTTCCCGATTATCTGCGCGAGTTCATCGAGCAGTATTACGGCAGCATCTGACACACGGACACAACATAACGAAAAGGAAGACAAAACCATGATTACAGAAGAAAACATCCGCGAATTCAGCGAAAAATGCGACAACATTTTCACACAGCTCCGCCGCGACGTCATCGGACAGACCGAGGTCGTCGAAGGCACCGTCATCGCGATGATCGCGGGCGGTAATGTCCTGCTCGAGGGCGTGCCCGGCGTCGGAAAGACCCGTCTTGTGCGAAGCCTCGGACGCGTCTTTGACATGCCCTTCTCGAGAATTCAGTTCACCCCCGACCTGATGCCCGCCGATGTCACCGGTACGAACATCATCGTCAAGGGCGAGGACGGAAACTCTACTTTTCAGTTCCAGCCCGGACCCATCTTCAGCAACATCGTGCTGGCGGACGAAATCAACCGTGCGACGCCGAAGACGCAGTCCGCTCTTCTTGAGGCAATGCAGGAGCATACCGTTACGGTCATGGGTGTCTCCCGTAAAATGAAGGAACCCTTCTTCGTCCTCGCGACGCAGAACCCCGTCGAGCAGGACGGTACCTACCCCCTGCCCGAGGCACAGATGGACCGTTTCATGTTCAACCTCATCGTTCCGAACCCCGGTCTCGATGAACTGATGGCGATCGTCAACATGACACAGAAGACCATGGCAGAGGTTGCCGAGCCGGTCTGCAGCGGAGAAGAACTGCTGAAAATGCGCGAGACCGCGAACGGTGTCCCCGTGGCGGAAGATGTCATGCGCTATGCGATGACCCTCTGCTCCGCGACCCACGCGTCGGGTGATCAGGCGAGCGAGGCGGCGAAGAAGTATATCCGTCTCGGCGCCAGCCCCCGTGCCGGTCAGGCACTCATCTCCGCCGCGAAGGTCATGGCGCTGATGAAGGGAAGATACAATGTCGCATACAGCGACATCAACGCTTTGGCAAAGCCCGTTCTCCGTCACCGTATGAAGCTCAACTTCGAGGCGATCGCCGACAGAGTTTCTCCCGATGCCATCGTCGACATGATCGTCGAAGAGGTCGGCGAGCGCTTCGGCATCAACCCGAAGAAAGAAGCGGCGAAGACCGAGGAGACCGAAGGAAAGAAAAAAGGACTCTTCGCGAAAAAAGCCTGACCCCAAAAAGGACCGCTCGGTCGAACAAATCAAAAGTAGGTTATCAGAATGAAAGTCTCTTACCTGAACGATGCGTTTTTCAGCCGGCTCGAGACCTGCGCGCTCCATCTGCGCGCGGATCTTTCGGGTTTCTTCGGCGGAAAGCACCTCGTCAAGACATACGGTCAGACCGTGGAATTCGCCGATTACAGAGAGTACATGCTCGGCGACGATATCCGACGCATCGACTGGAATCTATACAGCCGCTTTGAAAAATACTTTTTGAAGCTCTTTACCGATGAGCGGCAGATGCACACGCAGATTTTCCTTGACTGCTCCGGCTCGATGGGGAAGGTCAACCCCGAAAAGGGCGCCTATGCCATCGCCGCCGCCGCGGCGCTCGGTTTCCTCTCGGTGCACAATACCGATAAAGTCTCCTTCAAGCTCATGCGCGGCGACCGTGCGGAGGATCCGTACGGCACCCTCGTCGGGAAGAAAGCCTTCTTCCGCGCCGTCTCCTCCCTCGAGGAGACCGTCTTCGACGGAGAGACCGACATCGCCGCGGCGGTGACGGGTTGCGAGTGCGGCACGCGGGACGGTCTCACGGTCATCATCTCGGACTTTATGACCGACTCCGACTGGAAAAAGGCGGTCGATTACCTCCGCTACAAGAACCGTCAGGTTCTCCTTCTTCAGGTTCTGACACCCGAAGAACTGGATCCGTCATACAGCGGAAATATCAACCTGGTGGACGCCGAGTCGTCCGATCTTTTCGACGATAAAAACATGCGTCTGAAGATCAACGCCGGCATGCTGAGTGCATACGAAGACGCCATGCGGGACTTTCTCGCCGACCTCCGCACCTTCTGCTCGTCGCGTGACGCGGGCTTCATCACGGTAAACAGCAAAGAGCCGATCGAGCGCGTGCTCTTCGGCGAACTGCTGAAAGTAGGTATAATGAAATGAATCTGCTTGCTCCTTTGGGTCTGCTTGCTCTCGTAGGTACGCTCGTTCTCGTGGCGATCTACCTGATCAAGCCGAACTATCAGCAAAAATTCGTTTCCAGTACATATATCTGGAAACTCAGTCTGAAATATAAGAAGAAACGCGTTCCGGTCAGCCCTCTTCGGAACCTTCTGATCTTCCTCTGTCAGCTCTTCGCGCTCGCGGCGTTCGGCTTCCTTGTCGCGACCCCGATGATCCGGCAGATGACGACCACACCGAAGAATGAGAAGATCGTCGTGATCGACGCCTCGGCAAGCATGCTGGTAAAGGCGGAGGACAGCACGCGCTTTGAGCGCGCGGTGGATCAGGTGACGACGCTCGCCGAGTCGACCCTCTCGGAAGAGGGCGGCGCGATCAGCGTCATCGTCGCGGATTCCGAGGCATATGTCCTCGCCTCCCGTGCGACGAGCGAGACGCTCCCCGATCTGAAGGCAAAGCTCGCCTCCCTCACCGAGGACGGACTGCGTTGCGGCTACGGCTCTGCCGACCTTAACGGCGCGGCGACCCTCGCCGAGGATATTCTGAAACAGAATTCCGAGTCGGAGGTTCTCCTTTATACGGCGACCGAATACATCGACAAGGGAGACTTCACTGTAGTGAATGTCGCGGCGGAGGACGACTTCAATGTCGCGGTTCTCGGCTGTACGCCCACCCTCTCGGAGACGAACACCTATTCCTTCCTCGTCGACATCGGCTGTTACGGAAGGGCGAAGTCGGTGGAGGTCACCTGCGAGATCTACGGCGTCAACAAGACGAAGGATAAGGACGGCAACATCTCCGACCCCGGCAAGAGCCTCGTCGCGAGAAAAACCGAATATTTCAGCGAGCTCTCTCCTACGAAGACCCTGACCTTCACGACAGAGGATTTTCCCGACGCGAACGGCGAGCCGATCCTCTCCTATGAATATATGTATGTTCATGTGGACGAGGCGGACGGCTTCGAAAAGGACAACTCCTACAATGTCTACGGCGGGGAAAAGACCACGCTCAGAATCCAGTACGCGAGCTCCCAGCCGAACAACTTCTTCTCCGGCGTCCTGCGCACCCTGCGCCAGTCGAAGAAGGGAAGCTTCAATATCGAAATCAAAGAGGTGGAGCCGGCATCGGCAAAGACCGAGGGTTTCGACCTTTACATCTATGAGCACAGAATGCCCGACGATATGCCGACCGACGGCGTCGTCATGCTGATCGACCCCGATAAGGCACCGTACGGGAGCGGACTCCGCCTCGGCGAGCTTGTCTCGGTGGACAGCTCCTCCACGCTGGCGTCGGGTACCTCCCACCCGCTGACGAGCGGGATCAACCCCGACCGTATCACGGTCGCGGAATACCGGAAGATCGTCTCCTCCGACGGGTATGACGAGCTGCTCTATTATCACGGCGACCCCGTGATGCTGGCGAAGAACGACGGGAACGAAAAGATCGTCGTCCTCGCCCTGAACCTGAACAAGTCGAGCCTCGGCGTCGTCGTCGACTTCCCGGTGCTCCTCTACAACCTGTTTGAGTATTATCTGCCCGCCACCCTGACGGCGAACGCGTGCGAGGTCGGCGGCTCCGTGACGCTGAATCCCCGCGGCACCGACGCGATCTTTGACGGACCCGGATATGCGAGACTCCCCCTGACCGAGCTCCCCGCGGATCTGACGCTGGGACTGCCCGGTGACTATACCATCACGCAGACGAACATGAGAGGGGATACCGAGATCGAGCAGATCTTCGTCCATGTTCCCGCCTCCGAGAGCGATATTTCAAAGCAGGTGGACAACCTCCCCACTCTCCACGCGGAGACCACGATCGTGGAGTCGGACATCGACCTTCTGTTCTGGATCGCCCTGTTCGCGCTCGCCTGCCTGTTCCTTGAATGGTGGCTCCATTCGCGCGAGAAAAACTGAGAAAGGAGAGAGAACATGATATCGAATCTTCATATTGAATTTTCCCGTCCGTGGTTTCTTCTCCTTTTGATCCCGGCGCTGTTTGTCACCCTGTTCCCCTATTTCCGCCTGTCGAAGAAATTCCGCAGGAACCGCAACCGCGTGATCTCCACCGTGACGCACGCCGTTGCCATGACCCTCTGTATCACCCTGATCGCCGGCATCACCTTTTCCTACGATGTCCCGAACCGCGAGAACGAGCTGATCGTCCTCGTCGACCTCTCCGACAGCGCAAAGGAGAAGGAAGACGACAAGAACGACTTCTTACAGTCGGTCGTCAATGCCTGCGACAGAAATACCAAGATCGGTATCGTTTCCTTCGGTACCGACACGGTCTACGGCGCGCCCCTTTCCTATGACGCGCGCGAGACTTACCGTCAGTATCTCGCGGCAGAGCGCCCGGATACGAGCGCGACGGACATCGCCGCGGCGATCAATTTCGCCGCCGCGCAGTTTGAAAATCCGAAGTCGGCGAAGATCCTTCTTCTCTCCGACGGTATCGAGACGGACGGCACCGCACTCTCCGCTGTCAAGCTCGCCGCCGCGAAGGGCATCAAGGTCGATGTTGCCGGTTTCTCCGATGACGAACACCGCGAAATGCAAATCATAGGTGTCAAAATGCCCGAAGATAAGATCATCGTCGGACAGGAAGTGAAAATCACCCTGACCGTCGAGACGAATCTCGAGGAAGAAACCGAAGTGCAGATTACGGTGAAGGACAAGGGCTATGCGAGCGGTTCGACCCGCGTAAAGCTTAAGGGCGGCGTCGAGTCCTTTGAAGTCTCCCACACCTTCCAGGCGGCGGGACTTCACGACATGCTCTTCTCCCTCGATCCGATCGGCGATGTCGATACCGTCGCGGAGAACAATATCTATTATTCCTACTTCAGCATTCCCGTCTTTGACAACGTTCTGATTCTCGAGAATGTCCCCGGCGAGGCGGACACGATCGCCGACCTGCTCGGCGAAGACCGCGAGAACGTCACGGTCGTGAACATTCACTCCGAGTCGGATCTCGTGCCGAAGACCGCGCGTGAGCTTGCCGCTTATGAAGAGGTCGTGCTCGTTAATATGTCAAACGCGGATCTCACCGGTATCGACATGCCCGAGAACTTCGTCGAGTCCCTCTACGACTATGTCTACCATCTCGGCGGCGGACTCTTCACCGTCGGCGGTAAGAACGATCTCGGACCCGACGGTCTGACCCCCGTTCCTCACGCGTACAACCGCGCGGATATGGCAGATA
>CALAFS010000042.1 GCA_937892405.1 uncultured Clostridia bacterium | reverse complement strand
CGGGGGTCGGAGAATTCATTTTCTCGGGCGATCTTCCGCTCCTCGACCTGCCGAACTACTACCGCCGCAAGCGGAAGATCTGCAAGGTCTGCGGCAGGGAGGCGGGCTTTTGCACCTGCAAGTCCCCCGCCTTTGTCCTCCGCGACGAGACGGAGGAAATCCTCGAGGAGGATGTCAGACTGTCGGACGGTACGGTGATCCCCGCCTTCTCCCCCGTTCTGAACGCGGCGGGCTGTCCGATCCCCGACGGAGAGGGCTTCCGCATGGAGAGAACGCGGCTCCCCTACTATGTGCCGCGCGACTTCCCCATCGTGATCCGCAAGAACACCTCGGGAGAAAAGAGCCTGTTCGGTCAGTCGGACTGCGAATATATCCGCCCCGAACAGCAGGCGATCAACAAGGTGGAGACGAGAATTCTCCAAAAGCTCTTGCGCGCCGGGGTCACCCCCGTCCTGCCGGAGGACGCGACCGTCAGCCTGAACAACTCGGTCTTCGGTCAGGTCATCCGCATGAAGCCGGGCGAGAGCGCCTCACAGTACGGCAAGGTCGACACGACCCCCGACATCTCCCAGGACATCGCGGAGGCGGAGCGCCTCTACTCGCACGCGAAGCGCACCCTCGGCATCTCCGATGCCTACCAGGGCGTCAACTATACGGCGAACGAGTCGGGCTATGCGAGAGAACTGCGGATCCGTCAGGCGTCGGGACGCCTCGAATCCAAGCGGAAGATGAAACACACCGCCTACGCGGACATCGACCGTCTGATCTTCCGTCACTTTCTCGCCTTCGCGGACGAGCCGCGCAAGCTCTCCTACCGCGATGCCTACGGACGGATTCACGACGCGGTGTTCAACCGCTACGACTACCTCGACTATGATATGAAGACGGGAGAGTATTACTACGACGACGGATACCTCTTCTCCATCGACCCGAACGGCGGGATCGAGGGACGGCGCGAGGAAATCTGGGAAAAGAACCTCGAAAACCTGCGTGCCGGTGCCCTCGGCGATCCGTCCGATCCGATGACCCTGCTCCGTTACTGGCAGTGCCAGGAGCGGGCGCACTATCCGTACGCGAGGGAAAATGTCGAATACTTCGGTGACACGCTGGAAAAAGCGATGTCCGAAGGAGAACGAAAGGAGAACGAATGAGCGACACACTCGAAGATTTCCTCGGACAGTATGTCCGCAACAAAAAGCTCGCGAACTCCGCCGAAAGCTACGAAAAATGGCTGTCCGCCTACGGCACCGACGGAAAGAGCGCCCTTGACGAGCGTCTTTCCGACATTGAAGGAAGCTATGAGAGAGCGAAGAGCACCTACGGCGCGAGAGCCGAACGGCTCGCCACCCTCGGGCTCTCCTCCTCCGGCTACAGCGACTACCTCGACGGTGCGGCGTACGCGGAAAGGGAACGGGCGAAAAGCAACGCCTACCGCACGGCAGCCGAAACCGAGAGAGACAACCGCCGCTGGTATGAAAATTACCTCGCGTCCTATGAAAAGGAACAGAGCAGTCTGCTCGAGCGGGCGTACAAAACCATCTCGGAGGGCGAAAACTTCGACGAAGACACCGCCTACCGACAGGCGCTCGCCATGGGGCTTGACGCGAAAACGGCAAAGGCGGTCGCGTCGGAGGGCGCCGCCCTTGCCAAAGAAAAGGTGCGCCGTGCCCTTTACCGCGCCATTCTCTCGGGTGGCTACGGACGGGCGCGCGCTGTCGCCTATGCGAAAAGCTACGGCTACTCGGACGAGGAAGCAAGCGCCTTCGGCGACTATGCCGAAAAGGTAAACGGAGAGGAAAAGCGCACGGAAGCCACGGTACCAGCAACAAGAAATCCCGACGAATCCTACACCGATTATCTTCGCCGAAAGCTCAAAGCCGAGACGAAAAAGAACTGATACGCAAACAATACTTAACAAAACAGCGGTTTTATGACCGCAGAACGGAGAAACCGATGAAAAAGACGATCAAAGATTCTGTTTACGCAACCAACAAAGGCGGCAAGATCGCGGCACCGAAAAATGTCGCGGCGGGCGACCCGAAGGTGACAAAGACCAAGGGCGACGACCTGCGCGTCGGAAAGCGGGGTTAAGCCATGACGGACGAGATCACGAAAGAGACCGTACCCGCGGGTACGGCAGAGGAAATGACAGACGGGGAGATGCCGACGCCGCCCGAAGAAGAAAATCCTCAGCCCGAAGAGACGGCACCCGAAAACACGGAGAGCGCGCCCGCAGAAGAAGCGCCCCCCGTCGACTATGCCGCACTCGCGGCGGAGGATCTTCTCACACTCAAAAGAGAGTTCCCCGAGCTTGCCGCGCTCTCCGATCTGACCGAGCTGGAAAATCCCGCGCGCTACGGCGCCCTGCGCGATCTCGGTCTGAGTGCGAAGGAAGCCTACCTTGCCACCACGACCCCGCGGCGCATGCCGCGCGGGGACAACCGCGCCCATCTTCACAGCGCGGTACCGAAGGCGGTGCAGGCGACGGGCGACGGCATGAGCGAAGGAGAGCTGTCCGCAGCGCGGGAGCTGTTCTTCGGTCTCGGCGACGCCGAGCTGCACCGTCTCTACCAGAAAGTCACGAAATAAAGAAAGGATAAAACCATGTTCCGACCTGTCAGAATTCTGAACGCGGGAACCAATGTTCCCGAAATCTTCCGCCTGCCCGCGACGGCAAGCACCGCCTACAAAGCGGGCGACGCCCTCGTGCTCACCTCGGGTGCGCTCACCCATGCCGCGGCAACCTCGAAGCCGACCTACATCGCCGCCGCGGACACTGCCGCGGGCGAAAGCCTCGTACCGGTATACGCCGTGACGCCCGACATGATCTTCGAGGCACCCCTCTCGGCGGCGCCCACCGGACTTGTGATCGGGAGCGTCGTCACCCTTGCCGTGGACAGCACGGGGAGCAACGCCTACGGCGTCACCTCCACGACCACGAGCGGTGTCGCCACGATTGTCGATCTCTGCCATGCCGCGGCGTCGGGCGACACCGTCCGCGTGAAATTCCAGTAAAAAGAAAACCGGAAAGGAAAGAAAACCATGATACTTTACTCTAAATACGCAGGTACCGCCAATGCCGCCATCGGCAAGCTCGAGACCCCGATCAAAATGGTGATCGAGCATGAGAGCGACCTTCTGACGAAGAAGGGCGGCATCGCCGACTGGCTCTTCAACATCGAAAAGAGCAACCGCTTCGGCGAGACGATCGTCGGGCAAAACGAATTCGATGTCTTCCGCGCCACCGAAGAAGGAAACGGCGCGGAAAACGACACCGTCGCGGAGACCTACCGCAAGTTCATCGAACACATTCAGTTCACCAAGGAGTTCGTCATCACCGCCGAAATGATGGAGGACGCGAACTACGGCGTCGGCGCCGACGCAAAGCGCCGTGCCGAAAACTTCACCCGCGCCTACTACAAGACGATTCACAAGATCTGCGAATACGCGCTGGCGAACGGTACGGCGACGAGCGGCAGCTTTGCCAAGGCGGCGCTCGACCTCACCGCGCCCGACGGCAAGGCGCTCTTCTCCTCCTCGCATGACTTCGGTATCGGCGACACGAAGGGCACGCAGTCGAACTTCTTCTACGGCAACATCTTTGCGAGCGGCACGGACACCCGCACCCGCTCGGCGTCCGTCTTTGAAGAGGCGCTCGGCGAGCTTGCCGTCAAGCTGCGCAACATGAAGGACGAGAACGGCGAGGCGCTCGGCTACACCGCCGACACCCTGATCCTGCCCGGCAACCGTCCCGCCGCCGAGATCATCGCGAAGAAGGTCGCCGGCTCCGAGGGCGCACTCGGCAACGGTTACAACGACATCAACCTCCAGTACGGCAACTGGAACATCGTCGTCCTCCCGAACTGGCAGACGAGCGACGACCGCGTCATGATCATGTCCTCGGAGGCAAACAAGAACCTCTCGGGCAACATGTTCTACAACCGCGTGCCTCTGACCGTCACGAACTGGGTGGACAACCACACCGGCAACTATCTCTGGAACGGCAGATGCCGCTTCGGCGTCGGCTTCGGCACCTACAAGCACATTCTGCTTGCCGTCGACAGCAAGGACGCCGTGGACGGCGCGACCTCGCTGTAATCCGAAAAGGAGGATCCTCCCATGACCTATCGGGAACTTACCGAAGAATGTGCCGCCCTCGGCTTTGAGGACGGGGTCGGCGACGGCGAGCGGTTTCTGTATGCCGCGAGACGGGCACTCGCCCTTCTCGTGACGGAGTATCCCGCCGCCGGCGAGCTGAATTTTTTCTGTGAGGCGGTGGTGCCGCGGGAGAGCCAAAAGGAGATCTTTCACCCTGCGGGGACGGAGCTTTCCGTCCCCCTTTCGGGAAAGAGTTACAGTTTCCGCGTCGGAGGGCGGGGCACCTTTCGCCCGGAGGGCGGCGTGCCGAGAAGCTTCGACACCCCCTCCCTTGTCGTCCGCGGATACTGCGGGGAGTCAAGGTCCGTTCTCTTCACCGGTGCGTATGACTACACCGTGCGGGACTTTGCCGTCTTTGACGCCTGCCCGCCCGAAGAGGAGGAAATTCCGACCCTTGCCCCGACGAGGTGCTTTTCCCTTCGGAAGCTCGCCCCCGACTTTCTCTGCCCGGACGGAATTCCGCGCACGGAGGACGGGACACCGATCGCGGGCGCCTCGGTCTACGGGGATACGCTGATCCTGCCGCGGACCTTTCACGGTGCCGTCACGCTCCGCTATCGCCGCGCCCCGGCAAAAATCCTCTCGGACGATCCCGCCACCGAGATTGATGTGCCGGCGCCCGCCGCGCACCTCTTCCCTCTCCTCACCGCCTCCTACCTCTGGCTCGATGACGAGCCGGAGCGCTCACAATACTACATGAACCTCTACCGCACGGGTATGAGCGCTCTGAAATATGCCGGATCTCCGAATCGCGACAATGCCTATCGCGATACTCTCGGCTGGGCATAAAGGGGAAATTTGCAAAGTATGAGTTACAATTCTTCCTATAATTACAAGAGCGGAACCGAATACAGCCGCTGTTATACCGCGATGCGGGGCGTGGATTTTTCCGGTGACGGGAGCCGCATTTCGGGAAATCGCTTCTCAAAGCTCGAGAACATGTGGCGGGACTACGACGGGGTCGGCGCGGCGCTCACGGAGAGCGTCCCCGGCTTCCGCAGGATTCTCTCGCTCGGAAAGAAAATCTACGGACTTCACAGACAGCGGGCAGGCGGTGCGGAATATCTTCTCGTCCACGCGGGGAATTCCCTCTACCGCTTCGCCGTCGCGGCGCGGGACGCGATCGGAACCCCCTCCCCCATCGCGACCCTCGCCGAGCACAAAAGCGTCTCCTTCTCCTCCGGCTCTTCCCTCTTTCTGCTTGACGGCACGCGCATGGTGCGCGTCGGCGCGGACGGGGTGGCAAAGGCGGTCGGCGACGGGGAGGGAGAGTATCCCCCTTATGTCCCGACCACCTACTTAAACGGAGAGGCGTACGAACAGCGCAATCTTCTGACGCGGAAATTCAAAGAGCGCTACACCGTGACCTCCCCCGACCTCCTCGCCTACGGCACGCCCGGTATGTCCTATACCGTCACCGACGAGGCGGCAGGCTTCTGCGAGCTGTCGGGTATGGGTCGCGCGGCGGGCGGGGTGATCCATGTCCCCTACTTCGCGACGGTCAGAGACAGAACCTACCGCGTCACCTCGGTCGGCACCCGCGCCTTCGCGGGACTTGCCTCGGTCACCGAGGTGCACATCGGCGCCGGCGTCCTCTCCGTCGGGGCGCGGGCGTTCTCCGGCTGTTCTTCCCTCACGACGGTTTACCTGCCGGCAGAGCTCACCGAAATCGGCGCCGAAGCCTTCCGCGACTGCACCTCCCTCACGGTGATTCACTTCGGAAAAAGCCTCGCGAAGGTCGGCGCCGACGCCTTCAAAAACTGCCCCGCGATGACGATCCATTACGCCTTCGGACTCGCGGAATATCAGGAGATCGAAGGCGCGCCCGTTACGGAAACCAATACGCTTGACACGCTCACATGGAGTCCTTCCCTCACGGTATATCTGCCCCTTTACGAACCGGCGTCCGAGGTCTCGGTCGACATTCCCGGTATGAGCGGTTACACCGTCACGAATGTGACCGAAGGGACGCACATCGCGGGCGTGCTCCTCACACTCGAAAACCGCAACTTTCTCAAAAACCGCGAGGTTCTGATCACCGGTACCCTCTCTCCCGGCGAATACTCGGAGAGCGACGCGGGATCGAACTTTCTCTCCGAGGGGAGCTTTACCGACGGGGGCGCCTCGGCGCTCTTCTCCTGCCTTTGCGCCGAGGTGTTCGACGGGCGGGTGTTCCTGTCGGGAAATCCCGCCTTTCCGAACACGGTCTTCTACTCCGCAAGGGGAAGCACGGGGCAAAACGATCCGACCTACTTCGGTGTGCTGAACTACTTTAACGACGGGATCGGCGCCTTCCCCGTCACGGCGCTCCTCGCGACGGGGGACGCGCTCGTCGTCTTCAAAAAGGGAGACGACGGGGGCGGGAGCATCTACTACCACACGGCAAGGGAAACGGGCATCGACCTTCTCCCGAAGATTTATCCCGTCTCCTACATTCACGCCGGCACCCCGGCGTGCGGCGGGGCAATCTCCTTTTTCGACGATCCGCTGTTTGTCTCGGAGACGGGCATCTCGGCGCTCTCGAAACAGGCGCTGAATCTTGAGAGAAGCATCGTCTGCCGCTCCCACGCGGTCAACCCGAAACTGCTCGCGGAAGATCTTTCTTCCGTCGTGCTCGATGTGTTCTGTGGCTATCTTGTCGCGGCGGTCGGTGGGAGAGTATATCTCGCCGACTCCCGCGCGACCTATCGGCATGACACCGGGGGGACGGAATACGAATGGTATTTTCTCTCGGGGATCGGCACCTATACGGGTGACCGTCGGGTGTATCGCTATGCGCCGTCGGCGCACGACGGTTACCTCACCGCGATGACGCCCGACGCGCCCGCGGAAGAAACCGTGTACAGCGTCACCGAGGCGGACGGGGAAATCCTGTACTTTGTGAAGTCGGGAGAGGACAAAATCGAGGTCTACCCGACCGAGGAATACACGGGCGGCACCTTCCACGCGGCGCTCGCCTTCCGCTCGGTGGGAAACCTTCTCTTCTTCGGTACCGAAAACGGAGACATCTGCGTCTTCAACAACGACCGGCGCGGCGTGCCGCCCGACCGGATCAAAAACGGGAGCGACTATGACGCCGACGCCTATCGGGCGAAGTTCTCACGGGTCATTCATCCGGATTTCTACGATTTTGACAGGCATACGCCCCACTACAAGCTTGTCACGGCGCTCGATGATTGCAATATTCCCCACCTTGCCAAAGACATGGTGAAAAATTCGCTCGTGCTGAAGTGTCAGAGCTACGCGTCTTCCCGTCTTTCGCTCACCGTCGCGACCGACAAAGAGATCCTGCGTGAGGAGGCGGTACTCCCCTCGGCGTTCCTCTCATTTTCCGATGTGGATTTCGCCTCTCTCCCCCTCGCGGATAACGACACCTTCACGGTGCCTCTCGCGATCCGTTCGCGCGGATTCACCGAGCAGGAGATCGCCGTCACCTCGGACACCTTCCGCTCCCCCTTCGGGATCTATACCATCGCCTACCGATTCCGCATCCGCGGAAGGCTCAAGGCGGGAAAAACCTGACGAAAGGATTGTTTATGACGACCGAAAAAATCAAAAACGCGGAGATCGCCGCCCTCCGCGTGTCCTCTCTCCCCTCCCGGCCGAACGCCTCCGGTGCGTTCGGCGGCAGGGGGTACACGGCGGCGGAAATGAAAGCGGCGTTCGACCGTCTGCCCCTCTTCATCATCGAGCGCTTCAATGCACTGCTCGACGACATCGGCGCCTCGGGAGACGGATCCCTTGCCGATGCCATGCCGACGGGACTCGGGGAGGGACACACCCTCGCCGATCTCTTCGTCGACATCGTGAACGGTGCCCTCGCGGGCTACCTCTCCACCGGAGAGGAAAACCTCGCGGCAAGGCTCGACCGTATCGACGGGGAGATCGGCGACGCCACCTCATACGAGCACCTGAAAAGTATGCCGACGGGACTGCGTACCTCGCACACCCTCGCGAACTTCTTCACCGACATCAAAAGCGGCGCCCTCGCCCAGTACCTGGTAACCACGCGCGGTGTCCTCGACCCGAAGATCGCCGCCATGGACGACGACATCACGGCGCTGAAGACGGCGTACCGTGACAAGAGTATGTTCACGGGGATCAAAAACGGGCACACGCTCGGACAGCTCTTTGCCGACATCAAAAGCGGCGCCTTCGCCGACTATCTCGGCACCGACGACGGGACGCTCGAAGAGCGGCTCACGGCAATCGAGAAAAGCATCACCGATGCGAAAAGCGCGGCATCGGGCGATCTCGACGCGCTGAAAACCGCTGTCGCCGCGGGAACCGCCGAGACGGGAATCAAGAAAAACTACACCGTCTCCGATTTCTTCTCCGATGTGAAAGACGGCGATATTCTCGCGATTATCCCGTATGACGGCAGTGCTTTGTCAACAAAACTTGGCGAAATCTTCACAAAACTCGCGGAGCTTGACGCAAAGCCCGCCTTCTCCGCCGCCACATACAAGACCGGGATCACGGCAGATCAGACGCTTGACGGATTCTTCGCATCTCTTGCGGACGGCAGCTTCTTTGACACGGTGAACTTCGGCGAAAAGACGCTCGGCGCCTATCTCGCCGCCCTTGCCGCGGGCGGTGAAAATCTCTCGGTCGACTGCGGCAGTCCGGCATCGCGGCCGAGCACACTCTCGTAACCTCACAGAAAGGATTTTGATATGTCACATTTTCTTCAGCTTCTCCGCGGCACCGCCGCCGAATGGGAAGCGCACGATGTCCCTCTGAAGGACGGCGAGCCCGCCCTTCTCAAAAAAGCGGACGGCAGAGTTCAGCTCCGCGTCGGAGACGGTGAGAGCTGTTTTTCCGATCTGGGGGCTGTCGGCGAGTGTCGGGTGGAACCCGAAGCCCTGCCCTTCGGCGAGCTTGCCGCGGGGTATGACTACCGGATCGGAAACGCCGAGGGGGTCGAATACTTCTTCCCCGAGACGATCCCCGATGACTTCTACGCGCTCCTGACCTTTGACAGCGGGGCGGAAGCCACCGTCTACTACACCGACGATGACTGTTACTTCACGGGAGACGACACGGAGGGCGGCGTCTTTACCCCTGCGGCGAACAAGCACTACACCGTGCTCGTCTGGTACGACGGCACAAAGCAGGGTGTCGTGCGGGGGGTGGCGCATGAATCGTAAGGCTCTCCTCTTTCTTCTCCTCACCCGCGCCGCACCGGGCAGCGCGGGCACAGAGAGCACCGCTCCCGCGGCTCTCGCCGGAAAAACAGAGACGGCAACCGTCAAAAACACCCGGAAAGGAGAGGATACGCATGACTGAACTCCGCTTTCGGATTCTCGGCGGGCGCGCCTATCTTTATGAGGTCGGATATGACCGTGCGGGGGCGGATCTGCGCCTTTCCTTCGGGGAAGGGGTAGAAGGGACGCTCCGCCTCGGGCGTCGGATTCTTCCCCTCTCGGGCGGGGCGGCGGTCTTCCCCCGCGCGTCCCTCCCCGAGGGCGAATGTGAGGCACTGCTCTTTCTCCCCGGGAGGACGGTGCCCTGCACCCCGATCCGTGCGGGACGCGACGGAATCGCCGTATCCCCCGACGCGCTCGCGGCGGGATGTGCCGTCGTCGCCCTTGACACGCGTCTTCGTGCGGCGGAAGAAAAAATCGCCGCACTCGCCGAAAGGGTCGGCGAAGCCACCATTCTCTGAACACGCGACAGCGCACCCGACCGGGTGCGCTGCTAAATCCCAAAAAACGAAAGGAACCGAATATGAAAAAAAGAATCCTTCTCTTTTGCCTTTGTCTCGCTCTTCTCGCGGCACTCATGACCGTCGGCGTCTTTGCCGAAGGGGAGGCGCTCGCCGAAGGTGCGGAAGAAAACCCCTTCGCCCTCCTTTACCGTGACATTACGGAAAACCTCGACGCCATCTTCGGCGCCTTCGCCGCCGTCGGCACGCTGATCGTCGCCTTCTCGTATAAGCGCGGCATGCTCCCGCTTCTGCGCGGCGGCGTCAATGTGCTCTCCGACAGAGTGAAACAGATTGGAGAGGAAAGCGAAAAAATCGGGAAAGAATCCTCGGAAAATGCAGAATTTGTAAAGAATCAGTTGCAAATTATTCTGAAATCTTTTCAAAACTGCGCCGAGTCCGTCGAAGGCTTCGGTACAGTGCTCGAAGAGCTCCGCAAAAAGATCGGAGAGATCGAGCTTCTGAAATCCCTCGTCGCCGGGGAGGTCGAGCTTCTCTATGATATCTTCTCCTCCTCGTCTCTGCCACAGTATCAGAAGGAGATGGTCGCACGGCGCACGGAAGAGCTTCGCGCCGCGCTCGGAGGGGAGAGCCATGAAGCGTAACGGCGGGCGTCCCCTCTTCTCCCTCCTCGGACTGCTCTTTTCCACCCTTCCGCCCGCCGCGGCAACGCTCTTCTATTTTCCTCTCTTCCGTGCGGGTGGGGGACGGGCGACGCTCTCGGGGCTTGTGCTCCTGCTTCTCCTCTTCTCCGCGCTCCCGCTTTACCGACTGATCCGTCGGTGCCTTGCCTCCCCTGCGGTGTGGCAGGTCTGGCTCTTCGCTTTTCTGCTCTTTCTCCTGCTCGCGAAGATCGCGGACGAGATGATCGTCATCTCCTTCTTCGGTCTTTGCGGCAATCTTGTCGGATCCTATTTCTTCAGAAAAGGTGAGGGACATCATGAAAAGCTTTGAGGACACACTGCTCGCGGGCGGAGAGCTTGCCGGACGGGGCAAACGCGCGCTGATCGAACATATCGGAAAGGTCATCGCAGCGCTCGCGCTCCTGATGGCGGCGATCTTTACCTTCACGGACATCGGATTCGCCGAAATTTTCAGCGAGGAATTCACCCTGCGGGCACTTCTCTTCGCGATGTGTGCCACCGTCATTTACTTCTCTCTTGAGGGGGAGGGCGAGTCTCTCGCCCTCCTCGGAGAGAGTGGGACGAAGGTTGGCGATGCGCTCTCCGGCGCGCTCGACGCCGTGGGCGCCGACAGGATCGGTGCCTTTGCCGCCTTCCTCGGTCGGTATGCCGAGGACGAGCTGATCTATCGGAGGAAGCGACGCCTTCTCGCCTTCGGAAAGAGCTACGAAGACTACCTCGCCTTTCTCGACGGGAAGAAGGTATCTTTTTTCGAGCGGCTGCGCTTTTTACGGGTGCGGGCGATCCGCCCGCTCTCCCTCTCGGCGGAGGGCATGCTCGCCGGGGGTGCGTCGGAGAAAAGCGAGCGGGTGAAAAATCCCGCCGCCTCACGAGCAAGGCGCCTGTTCGGCGGATTGGTTCCCTCTCTCTTCTCCCTTTTCTTCACCGTCTCGGTCGCCGTGTCGATGAAGGAGATGGGGCCCGCCGAGATTGCGGAAGGCATCTTTCAGCTCGCCGCCCTCGTCGGGGTGGGACTGCGCGGATACCTTGTCGGCTACCGCTATGTCACGGAGGTAAAGCTCCCGTGGCTTTCGATGAAGGAGCGGCTGATCCGTGCGTTCCTCGCCTCGGAGGAAAAGCGCTGACGGGAAAAACCGCAGATTCTGTTAAAAGATCTGCAAAATATGTTATTTTACCTTCTTGCAATCTGCGTTTTTCTATGATATAATGGGGAAAACGCAGATTTGCGAGGAGGCATTTTTATGTTTTTTGAAAAATACAAAGGCAATCCCATTTTCGGCGGACCCGAGCGCGGCGTCTGCTTTGATGTTTATGTCACGCACGACGGGGAAAAATACCGCATGGACTTTTCCTGGAGAGATCACAAGTCGGTCGCGGTCGCTTTTTCCGACGACGGCGTACACTTTGACGAGCCGATCATCACCCTTGCACCCGATCCCGCGTCCGCGTGGGAAGACGAGCGCGTCAACCGCAACTGCGTGCTGAAGATCGACGGTGTCTACAAGATGTGGTACACCGGACAGTCGAAGGGAAAGAGCTACATCGGTTATGCCGAGAGCGCCGACGGGATTCACTTTGCCCGCATGTGCAAAGATCCCATTCTTTCCCCCGAGACCGACTTTGAAAAGGACTCGGTCATGAACCCCTGCGTTCTTTACGAAAACGGCGTTTACAGAATGTGGTATGCGGCGGGCGAGACCTATGAGCCGAATGTCCTCTGCTACGCCGAGAGCACCGACGGCATTCACTTCAAAAAATATGAAAGCAACCCGATCTTCGGTCACGGGGATCTGGAATTCGAGCAGGATCGTGTCGGCGGCTGTCAGGTGATCCGCACGGAGGACATGGGCTATCTCATGTTCTACATCGGTTATAAGGACATCGACACCGCGTGCATCTGCGCGGCGAAGAGCCCCGACGGAATCCACGACTTCGTCCGCAGCAAAAACAACCCGATGGTAACGGCGACCCCCGGCACATGGGACGAGAACTCGGTCTACAAGCCCTCGATGCTCTACGACAAGGAAAAGGATCTCTGGACCGTGTGGTTCAACGGCAGACGGGGTACGAGAGAATATGTCGGCTGTGCGACACGGCACGGACGCGAGCTGTTTTAAGGAGGGCGCTTTTGTGAAATCCATCGCCAAGTATATCGACGCCTTCTGCGCCGAATGTCCCGAGAACAAGGTCAACGCGATCCCCGACAGCGCATCGCTCGCCTTCCTCGAGGAGAATCTGCCTCTGATCGAAATCCCCGACAAGCAGATGGAAGAGACCTACTACTTCCGCGCCTGGACCTATCGCAAGCACATCAAGAAGACGGAAGACGGCTATATCGTCACCGAATTTCTCCCCGATGTGCCATGGGCGGGTGCCGACAACGCCATCTCCTGCCCCGTCGCCCATCACATTGCGGAAGGGCGCCATTTCAAAAACAAAGGCTTCCTTTATGACTATATCCGCCACTTCGCCATGGGGCGCGGGTCGGAAAAGGACATCTACTCTTACTCGAACCCCTTTATCGACGAGGTCTGCCGCTTTGTCCTCGCCGAAGGGGATCTCGCCTTCGGGCGGGAGCTTTACCCCCATCTTTGCCGTCAGTACGAAAAGCTAAAGGAGCTTCACGGCACGACCTCGGGGCTGTATTTCTCCTATGACAACAAGGACGGCATGGAATACTCGATCAGCGGACCGGGTCTTCGCCCGACCTTCAACTCTTACATGTATGCGGACGCGATGTCCCTCGCCGCCCTTGCCGACGCGCTCGGTGACGGGGAGATGGCGGAGGAGTTGCGCGCCGAGGCGGGGACGCTCCGCTCTCTCGTGCACCGGTATCTTTATGACGCAAAGGACGGCTTCTATAAGACGGTGCCGGCGGCGGACAAGGACGCCGACCCCGACTTCGACCGTTCCGACCCCGATCACGACTGCCGCGAAGAGATCGGCTATGTTCCCTTCCTTTACGGACTGTCCGAAAAGGAAGAAGAGGGCGCGTTCCGTCTTCTCTTCGACGAGACCTGCTTTGCCGCGCCGTACGGTCCGACGACGGCAGACCGCTCGCACCCCCGCTTTATGAAATGCACGGTGAAGCACGAGTGCCTCTGGGACGGTCCGTCCTGGCCCTATGCGACCTCGCAGACCCTCTCGGCGATGGAGAAAATCCTGCATGACGGCACGGACGCCGTGACGCGGGAAGAATACATGTCTCTTCTCTCGACCTTCTCCCGCTCGCACACCTTGACCGAAGGAGGCAAGACGATCCCCTTCATCGACGAGGATCTCGACCCCTTCACGGGAGAGTGGATCGCGCGTGATCAGATCATCAAAATGAAAAAAGAAGGCATTGACAAAATCGAAGGGCGCGGCATGTATTACAACCATTCGACCTTCTGCGACCTCGTCCTCTCGGGTGCCTTCGGCATCTCGGTAAAGGACGACACGCTGACCGTCGACCCGCTCGCCATCGGGACATGGAAGACCTTCTCGGTCGAAAATCTCACGGTGCGCGGCAGAACCTTTGCCATCGCATACGACGGCAAGGCGCTCTCCCTCTCGGAGGGCGGACGGGTGGTCGCCGCGGGTGAGCGGAAGCTCTCTTATTCCCTTCTCTGATTCTTTTAGAGCGGAACTGTCAACGGAAAAACTTCCCCCGACAGTCCCGCTTTTTTCAAAAATCAAAAAAATTCGCGGTGCCTGTAACCTCGGGACGGAAAAATCTGTCTTTTTGTGTGAGAGAACCAATGACACCGCAGAAAGGATCACCCATGGACGACGAGAGGATTGTTGACCTGTATTTTGCGAGATCGGAAGACGCCCTTCGCGAGAGCGAAGAAAAATACGGTGCCTACTGTCACAGCATTGCCTATCGGATTCTTCGCTCGGACACCGACGCGGAAGAATGTGTCAACGACACGCTCTTTCACGCATGGCGAAACATTCCGCCGGCGAAGCCCGCGAGCCTGCGTCACTATCTCGGCGCCCTCACGCGCAACCTTTCGATCAACCGCCTGGACAAAAGACAGGCAAAGCGGCGCCGTCCCGAAGGGCAGAGTGCACCCGCCCCATGGAACGACGCGATCGTCGCGGACGGAGGGGATCCCGAAGAGGATCTCGCCCTGAAGGAGGGAATCAACGCCTTTCTCGGAAGTCTCGGAAAAGAGGTACGGATCGTCTTTCTCCAGAAGTACTGGTACTGCTGTCGGATCGACGAAATCGCGAAAAATACCGGTCTTTCGGTCGCAAATGTAAAGGTTATTTTACACAGGACGCGGAAACTGTTCTCCGATTACTTAAAACAGGAGGGCTATCTTTCATGAAAGACAAGAAAATCAAAAAGCTCATGTCCTATGCAAACGAGGACTATGTCAAAGAAGCGGAACCGGAGGCGAAGGTAAAGAAAAAAGCAAAGGCAAAGCCTCTGTGGCTCCGCCCCGCAGCACTTGCGGCATCCTTTGTCCTTCTCTTCTCGGCGGTGGGGATCACGCTCTTCGCGACGCTCGGAAAAAGCGACTACAAGGACAGTGCCTACTACCCCGTCATCGCGGAGATCACCGCCTACCAAAAAGCACAGGAGGCAAAAAAGCCGTCGTTTCTTGAATCTCTGCTTGACCACCTGAAAGCGGGGAGTGCCGCATCGGGCGACGACTCGGCCCCCAGTTACGCCCCGGGGGATCCCGGCGATACCGCAAACGGCGCGGTGGAGATCACCGACCATCAGGTCGCGGGGGTAAAGGAAGCCAACCGCATTGCCCGCACGGATACGCATATCTTCTATCTTGACGGTTCGGTGCTCCGTGCCTATACCATCGCGGGGACGGAGAGTGCCGAGGTCGGCACCTTCCCCCTCTCGCGGCCGAATGTGCGGTATGCAAAGCTTGCACAGACGGAATTTTTCCTCTCTGCGGACGGAAAGACCGTCACACTGATCTGCCCTTACACGGGGACGGACGGTAAAAATCATGTCGACCTTTTGACTGTCGATGTCTCTGATCCCGCTGCCATGTGCGGGATCTCCCATGTGACGGTCAGCGGATCCTACCTCACGGTGCGTAGCGTCGGCACCGATATCTTCCTGATGACCGAATACAGACCGGACGAAAAAATCAACTTCGGCAAAGAAGAGACTTTCCTGCCCGGCATCACCGGGGAGGACGGATTTTCTCCCGTGACACCCGACAATGTGCTTTTGCCGAAGGACGGGATCACTTCCCTTGCCTATACGGTGGTGACGCGTCTTTCCGCCGCCGGCGGGGAGCCGGAGATCGCGGCGTTCCTCTCCTATTCCGATGAAATCTATGTATCCGCGACGCGCATTTACGCGACGCGCGCGGAATATGTGACGACCGATCTCGATAACGGCGGAAAAGAACGCGTCCTGCAAAGCGAGATCGCGAGAATCCGCTACGCAGACGGTGCCATGGTGCCCGAGCCTTCCCTTTCCGTGGAGGGTGAGATCGAAAACCGTTTCTGCCTTGATGAGGCGGACGGAATTCTACGCGTTGTCACGACGGTGGATCGCGCCCTTTACGCGTCCTACGACGCGACCGGTGCGTACGGTAAAAACGCGAGTCTCTTCTGTTTCTCCCTTGCGGACGGCACCGTGGTCGCGAAGGTCGAGCGCTTTGCCCAGCGCGGGGAGAGCGTGCGTTCCGCCCGCTTTGACGGCGACAGACTCTATGTCTGCACCTCGGTGGAAAACACAGACCCGGTCTTCCTCTTCGATCTCTCGGATCTTTCGGCGATCACGGTGAAGGACACCGGTACGATCGCGGGCTTCTCCACCTCTCTTATCACCTTCGGTGACGCACTCCTCGGCATCGGCGAGGGCGCGAATCGCGGCTCGCTGAAAATCGAGGTATACGAAGAGACAAAGACGGGAATCCGAAGCCTTTCGTCCTATACCACGGAAAATACCTCCTATGCGAAAGAATACAAAGCCTACGCGATCGACCGCGCCGCCTCCGTCCTCGGGCTCGGCACACAATGTTACGGAGAGACCGACTATCTCGTCTTCTATTTCGACGGAAGCGATCTTTACCTCGCCGAGAAAATTCCCCTCGAAGGCGATCCCGAGACACAGCGCGGCTGTCTTGTCGGCGACTGGTTCTACGCCTTCGGCGCATCGGATTTCGCGGTACGGCAGATCTTCGGAAAATAAGCCGTTTTTGCAAAATATGCGAAAAGGTGCAAAGAACTTCTTATAATTCATCAATATTGGTGCAGATAATGTCGTTAAAAACAATGAAAATGGTGCAAATCATTCCGAAAAGCTCTTGTCAATCGGAGCCCGAGGCATGAGAAAAGTCCCTGCTTTGAAAGCAGGGACTTTTTCTTTCACTCATCTTTGAGGGCTGCGGAAATCATATGGAGGACAAGCGTGCGCTTTTCGGGCGGGATCTTCCGATAGAGGCGGAGAAGCTCCGCTTCCCCGGCGTCTGCGACGATCTCGCTTTGCACGGTGGATGTGGTTTGTTTCTCGGTTTCGCCGAGCAGGTACTCCGGCGTGACGCCGAAATAGTCGGCGATCCGTTGGAGCGTAGTACGGCGCGGCACGCTTTCCTCCGTCCAGCAGGAAAATGTAGCCGGTGCGATTCCAACCGAGCGACAAACCTTGCTCGGTGATATATGATTCTGGTTGCACAGATCAATAAAGATTTTCTTAAACATAATTTACCGCCATTTTTTCACAAACTTATCTTTCCTAAATTGTGCAACTTATATAAACCTAACAAACTTAACTAAAACATATTGACAATTACGGTTTGTTAGGTTACAATATTATGGAAAGGTGTACACTTTATCCCATCATACCATATTCAAAAAAATATGTCAAGAAGAAAGAAAGGAGAAACATCATGATGTCAGGGAAAAATCTTTCAAAAAATCGGTGTGACGGAAAAGACACGGAGAGGAGGCGGACGGTATGCTGATACTCGACAGACTCTATGACGGAACGCTGAAAATCGGAGATCGCCCCGTCAGAGGCGACAGTGAATACCTGCGTCTTTCCGCGTCCTGTCAAAAACAATACGCCGCCTTCGCAAAAACGCTGCCCCCCCGAGCAGGGGGAGCGGCTCGACGAACTGCACGAGGCATACAGCGAGCTGTATGCGGCGGAAGACCGTTCTTCCTTTTTCTGCGGATTCCGCGTGGCGGCGCGCATGCTGATCGACGCGATCTGCGACGAAAATGACTCTGCGGAAGAATAATTTTCCATAGCATAAAAAACCGTCGGAAGTTCCCTACCGAAAAAGGGGAACTTCCGACGGCTTTGATTTGTGCGGGTGAATGTCTTATGCTGCCTTGGTGCCGTTGTTCTGATTTTTAATCACACGGGCAAGGGCGACGAAGAGGAGGACAACCGCCGCGGCAAGAGCGGCGGCGCTGATCCCGAAGACGAGCGTCCAGTTGGCATTTCCGATCGCGGAGAAGTCGAAGCCGCCCTCTCCCTGAAGTGCGGAGAAGATGTGACCGACATCAAAGACGAGTGCGACAAGGACGAGGAGCGCCGCTACTGCGGAAAGAATGAAGGGGACGCGATCATTCTCGGCACGGCGGATCCGCTCGGGAATCGGCTTTGTAAAGTCGAGCATTTCGGTAAGATACCAGGCGACAAGCAGAAGAACGACGGTCTCGGGAAGCATGTAGGTCGCATTGTATCCGATGGAGCCGATGAGAACGGCACTCGTCGGGATCGAAAGACCTGCCCAGACGGTCGCGCCCGAGATGACATGACAAAGGAAACGAAGGAAGGCACCGATCAGACAACCGAGAAGAAGCTCGCCCGACTGATCGCCGAACTTGCCGCGGAAGATGCCCGCGATGCCCATCATGCCGAAAGCGAGGACATAGTCAAGTAAAATGACGGCGAGAACCGAGACCCAGCCTGTGACATAGGAGACGGTATTCAGCCCGAGGAGCGTCTCGATGACGCCGTGGCAAAGACCTGCGGCGAAGCCGTACTTCAGACCGTGACGATAGGAGATCAGGGCGATCGGAAGCATCGAAGCGAAGGTGATCGAGCCGCCGAAGGGCATCTCAAAGAGCTTGAGAAGTCCGAGGACGACGGCGAAGGCGACCATGATGGCACTCTCCACCATGGCACGGACGGTTTGGGAGTTTTTTGCTGTTTTCATAGGGTTTCCTTTCCGTGGTTCGCAAAAGCGAACAAAAAAATGATTGCCGCGCAGAGTACGACCTCAGGCGGCAATCATCATGGTAAGAGTTGCAATCTCCCTACGACGGCATGATCCGTATCAGGTCATAAGGGTTCGGATTTCTCCATCTCAGCCTTTCGGCACCCCCGATCGGTATTCTGTTTGACGGCTATCATTGTAGCACGGTGTGCGTCGTTTGTCAAGCCTTTTCGCGAAATCCGTCGAAAATGTCGAGCGGAATCTCCCCTTCACGCCGCTCGCACATCAGGAGAAGCCTCCCTTCTCCGACCGAGACGGTGGCGGGCGCGTCGCAGAAGGCGTTCGAGACGCCGAGAGGCACATCGGGCAGAAGCGTCAGGTTCTGTGCGGGATAAGAGAGCGCGCGGAGAGTGACGCCGTGCGCCTCCCCGCCGAAGGCGAAGACAGACAGGTGTGCACCTCTGGGGCGGGAAAGCGTGACGCTCTCGTTTTCGAT
>CALAFS010000041.1 GCA_937892405.1 uncultured Clostridia bacterium | reverse complement strand
CGGTGCCGAATTCGTCGGGAAGGGGCGTGTTGATAACGACGATGTCATAGGCGTCCGCGGTCATCTGCTGCCTTGCGCCGGTAGCACTGACCTCCGTCGCGATTTTGGAGAAGGCGCCGTCCGAGAGAAGCGCGGAGAGCGAGGCGGAGAGCTTGCCTGGTGCGGATACCAGCAGTGCACGGTACGCATGGGCGGGAATGTCCATAACTCTCCTCCTTGTTCATGGTTTTCGGGATCTTATTCTGTGTAGGCGTCGATGATCTCTTGCGGCAACACCGACGAAATGAATTCGCTTTCCCGTGCGGCTTTGCGCGCCTGTGCCGGTGTTTTCGGAAGTGCGCGGAAGGCGGCGAGCGTTTCCGCAGGTGCCTCGAAGAGATTGATCTCGGCAGGTGCCGGTAACGGGAGCTTTCGCAGAATACCGTCCATCGCCGCGCGAATGAGAAGTGTCAGAGCGAGATAGGGATTGCAGGTCGGATCGGGAGAACGAAGCTCTGCACGGCAGAATTCGCCCGACGCCGCCGGGATCCGAATCAGCTGAGAGCGGTTTTCGGAGGAATAGGAGATATATTTCGGCGCTTTGTGATTGCCGAGTCTTTTGTAGGAGTCTTCCGACGGGTTGAGAAATGCCGTCATCTCGGAAATATGTGCGAGAATTCCCGCGATCATTCCGTTTGTGGCATCTGCGCCGTCTTGGGTTTTGACCGAGAGGTTGATGTGCATGCCGTTGCCCGCCTTGTCGGACAGGGGCTTCGGTGAAAAATCGGCGTGCAGTCCGCTTCTCGCCGCAACCGTGTTGACCACCGCGCGGAAGGTTACCGCATTGTCCGCCGCCGTCACCGGGTCGGCATAGCGGAAGTCGATCTCGTTTTGCCCGGGACCTTCTTCGTGGTGCGAGCTTTCGGGGGTGATCCCCATCTGCTCAAGCGTCAGGCAGATTTCCCGTCTGACATTTTCCCCTTTGTCGTCGGGGGCGATGTCCATATAGCCCGCCATGTCATAGGGAATCTTCGTCGGCTCTCCCGCGTCGTCGAGGCGGAAAAGATAAAACTCGATCTCCGTCCCGAAAGAGAAGGCAAAGCCTTGATCTTCGGCTTCCTTTACCGTCCGCATAAGAAGCGAGCGGGCGTCGGCGACCGCAGGCGTTCCGTCAGGATGCGTCGCGGAGCAGAACATGCGGATCACCCGCCCGTGTTCCGGACGCCAGGGGAGGACGGAGAGCGTCGATGTGTCGGGGTGTAAAAAGAGGTCGGAACGCACCGCACCGCCGAAGCCGGGGATCGCGGAGGCGTCGACGGCGATGCCGTCGGCGAAGGCGCGGTCAAGCTCCGTCGGCATGATCGAAATGTTCTTCTGCTTTCCGTAAATGTCGCAGAATGCCATGCGGATAAACTTTACATCGCGTTCCGCGACATATTCCGCAATTTCATCTTTCGTATATTTCATCTGCTCCGCCTTTCCGTAAGACTCCGTTTTCATCAATACCTTCCTATTATATCACAACATTCGCCGGATTTCTACTGTTTTTTTGCACCAAATCCGAGTTTTTTTGACGGGGATTTTTTGGCGTTTCTTTCGCCCGCTTTTTGCTTCTTTTCTGACAGTCGGGAGAAAAGCATAAATGCGGAACAAAATACAAGGCAGTTTGCACCCCTTGATGTTTCAAAAGAGAAAAAGGCGTTCGGTCTCGCGAAGGGGAAATTTCCCCCTCTGCGGATCGAACGCCTTTGCTCGTTGCCGGGAATTATTATAGCACGCGGAAAACCTCTTTGTCAATCCCTTTTGACGGGAAATTGTCAGAATGCCAGAAAATACCCGTCCGACGCCACCGTCATTTTTTCCTCCGCCGCGAGAGCGGAAAGCTTGTCGTGTATCGACTTCTTTTTGTCGGTCGGCAGAGAGGTCAGAAGAAAGCGGGAACGCTCCGCGAGATTCCCCGAAGAGAGCAATACCTCGCGCATGAGACGCCATACCGTGAGGGAGCCGTGACGGTAGATGTCCGCACTCGGCGGCGCGTCGAGCAGAGGACAGTTCGCGACAAGAAGATCAAACTCCACCCCCTCCAGCGCCCGCAGAACGGAGGAGGGCAGAATTCCGCCGTGCGGCAGACAGAGGATTGCCCTGTCCTTGCAGATGGCATAATTGTCCTCTCCCGCCACATCAGTCGGTAGGGCGAAGACCTTGTAGTCGAGAATATCGGTCATGGAGAACGGACGCAAGGGGACGAAATGCAGATTTTCCGCCATGGGGAACATCGGCGCCGCCTCGGGCGGCGCGTAGACGAAGAGTTCCTTTCCGCGCGCAAGGCGGGTGAGCGTCTCCTGCGAGAGACACTTCGGATCCGCGGCGGAGATCAGCACCGCACCGATCTCGCCCCACAGGTCGGGAAAACCGTAAAAGTCGGTGAAATCCGAAAAATCCGCCGTCGCGTCGATCAGAAGGCGGTCGTCAATCAGGAGGGACGCCTGCCGCCTGAAATCGCGGGAGAGTTTTTTCTTCACGGCACATGTGCCGAAGAGCGTGCCCGGAAAACGAAGTTTCATCTCTTACTCACACGGTAGACAGTCGTGTGACGGTAGACATCCCCCTTGCCGTAGAAACCGATGCCGTGATTGATGCAGTTCGGCTCGGTCTGCGTCTCAAGGCAGAACGCGCCGTGAATCTGCTGTCTGACGCCGCCGCGGAAATTCGTCGTTCCGTTTAAGAAATTGCCGATATAGAACTGAATTCCGGGTTGATCGGTGTAGACCGAGAGGCAGAGATCCTTGCCGCACACGGTCGCCGCGAGGGGAAGCGATCTGCCGAAAAGCACTTCGCTTTTCTCGGGCGAGAGAACGAAGTTGTGATCGTAACCGATGAAATCGCCGCCGATCCTCTCGCCGATCTCGTGCGGAGTACGGAAGTCGAACGCGGTACCTGCAACCTCGGGGCGGTTGCCGTTCGGGATCAGGTCGTCGCCCACTTCGGTGTAGCGGTTGGCATAGATCGTCGCGACATGGTTTTCGATCGTACCGCCGAAGCCGTCAAGATTAAAATAGGAATGATTCGTCAGTGCGATCGGCGTGCGCCCGTCCGGCACGGCAGTGTAGTCGATCATCAGGGCGGTATCCTCGAGGCGGTATTCCACAGTGACATCGAGCGCGGAGGGGAAACCCTCTTCACCGTCGGGAGAATGGTAGGTCAGTCTGAGATGACGCTCGTCAGCT
>CALAFS010000040.1 GCA_937892405.1 uncultured Clostridia bacterium | reverse complement strand
TCTCATAGTAAATTCCGTTCCTTTCCTACTGTGGAATTTACTTTGGGAATTCACCTTTTTCGGAAAAATCTTAGAGGATACGACGCGCGACATGCCGCGAGGCGGAAGAATCCGCTTTGCGGCATGTTATTCCGAGACTCAGTCTCTTCTGTCGTCGCAGTCCTTTTCGCAACCGTCGCACGCGCCGTCGCAAAGCTCGATGCCGCCGATCTTCTCGCCGCAGGCGGGGCAAACCAACTCATCGGGATCGAGCGACTCGTCGAAGCAGACGGTCTCACCGCAGGAGGGGCACACGACCTCATAATATCCGTCGCCGTCGTCTTCCCCATCATCGTCCTCGTCGTCCTCATCGTCGTAGTCGTCATCATCCTCGCCGCAGTAGAAGTCCTCTTCCACCGCGCCGAGATCTTCGTCAAGCTCTTCGATATAATCGCGAAGCTCTTTGTTCTCCCCTTCGAGGAAGGAGAGCTTCTCCGACATTTCGGCAAGGAGGTCGAGCATCTCGGAAATGACCTTTCCCTCGGCTCCTTCTTTTGTCACGCCGAGACCTTCGGCAAGACCTTTGATATAAGCGGCTTTTTCGGTAATGTTCATGGTAATTTTCCTTTCGTTTTTTACAGGATAGAAAAAGAGCGGGTGTTCCCGCTCTTTTTACGGAACGCGGGAATGCCGGATTCCGAAATTATGCTCTTTCGAGGTACTCGCCCGTTCTCGTATCAATGCGGAGCAGATCGCCCTCGTTGATGAAGATCGGAACCTTGATGACTGCGCCGGTTTCAAGGGTCGCGGGCTTCGTCACATTGGTAGCGGTATCGCCGCGGACGCCGGGCTCGGTCTCGGTGACGCGAAGCTCGACAAATGTCGGAGGATCGACCGAGAAGACATTGCCCTTCCAGGAAGAGATACGGCAAACGGTGTTCTCTTTGACGAACTTGAAGTTGTCGCCGAGCTTATCCTTGTTGAGCGGGATCTGCTCATAGGATTCCTGATCCATGAAGTAGTAAAGCTCGCCGTCGTTGTAGAGGTACTCAAGGTCGCGGCGCTCGATGACCGCGTTCTCGAATTTCGCCGTGGGGTTGAAGGACGCCTCACGGATCGCACCGGTCACAACATCCTTGTACTTCGTTCTGACGAACGCGGCACCCTTACCGGGCTTTACATGCTGGAATTCGATGACCTGATAGACCTTACCGTCCATCTCGAAGGTAAGACCGTTTTTGAAATCGCCTGCTGTTAACATAGAAACCTTTCTTTTGGCGGCTTTCTTTGAATTTTCAGACAAGCACCGCGCCCCGCCCGCCGCGGCACTCCGAAAAAGCGCATACCGCGCTTTTATCATACTTTATTTATTGTACTATATTTTTTTGATTTTTTCAAGAGGAAAATACGATTTTTTTCGCTTTTTCTCAAAAAAATCACAGAATTTCGATCAGATCCTTCGGCGAACGGGTGAAATCGTGCACGCCGTTCTTTTCGATCGCGACCATATCCTCGATCCGGCAGCCGTATTTTCCGAAGAGGTAGATGCCCGGCTCGACCGTCACAATCTCGCCGACACGCAGTTTTCTGCCGAAGCCGCGGGTATAGAGCCTCGGGCTCTCGTGAATGTAAAGTCCGACCGAGTGACCGAGCGAATGACCGAAGGTGCCTGGATAGGACGCGTCGATGATGTCGCGCGCGATCTTATCGGCTTCTCCGCAGTCTGCCCCCTCGCGAAGGTATGCCATCGCCTCGGTCTGCGCACGGAGAACGGTATGATACACTTTTTTGATCTCCTCGTCCGCGTGTCCGATCACGACGGTACGCGTCATATCCGAGCAATAGCCGTCATATTTCGCGCCGTAGTCCATCGTGAGAAAGCCCTTTTTCAGAGGGACATTGCGCGGTGTGCCGTGCGGCAGTGCGCTCGCGTCACCCGAGACGGAGATCGTCTCGAAGGCGAAGCCGTCCGCGCCGTTTTTCCGCATGATATATTCCAGTTCCGCCGCGACCTCGATCTCGGTCATCTTCGGCGTCAGAACCTTGACGATATGCGAGAAGGCAAGATCGGTGATGTCCTGTGCCTTCTGCATCTTTTCGAGCTCTTCCGGCGTTTTGAGCTGGCGGATCTCTTCGATCAGTCCGCCGATGTTGACAAATTCGACGGCGGGGTGCGCCTCTTTATAAGAGAGATAAGTTTCGTACGAAACCGATCCGCCCTCGAAGCCGACGGTCTTCGCACCCGCCGCGGCGAGCTTTTCGTCGATGAAGGCTTTCCGGTCTTCCGGCATCACGACCTCAAAGTCGGAATAGGCGTGCTTCCCCGCATTCTCGTAATAGCGGAAATCGGTGACAAGGTACGCGCTCTCCTTCGTAATCAGAAGAAAACCGTCGGTAAACGCGAAACCCGAAAGATAATGCTGATTCAGCTCGTCAAGGACGAGAAGCGCATCGACGCCGCGTGCGGCAAGCGCCCCGCGAAGTTTGGTTACCTGATTCATTTTGTATTCTCCCTTCCGTCGCCGCACGGCGACACCAGTGTTTCATAATATTTTTTCATTGCCAGAGCGTCCTCCGCCTGCGTCCCGGCGGATTCGGAAATCAGAGTCGGGGACAGTCCGTAGCGGACGATCGTCTCGATCAGCGGCTCGAAATCGGGGCCGTAGGTCGTATCCTCAAAGGTGAGGTGCCGCTTTTCCCCCGCCGCCGTCCATTCAATCTTGGAAAAATGACAGTGCAGATTCCTTGCCACCTCGTCCGAAAGCTCTTCCCCGATCCGCTCGAACACGCGGGCATAATCGTCCGCCGTGCGGAAGACGCCGCCGCACTCGCGTGCGTTCATATGTCCGAAGTCCACGACCGGAACAAAAACGGGCGAAATCTTACAAAGTGTCAGCACCTCGTCGAGCGTGCCGAGCTGATTTTTCTTCCCCATGGTCTCAAGACCAATGGAAATGCCGTGTGTGTCCACCTCGTCGAGCGTTTTCACCAGAGTGTCGGCGGCAAGACGCATTGCCTCCGAGCGCTCGATCTTTGCGGCGGAGCCGGTATGTACGACAATTGTCTTCGCGCCGAGGAGGTGCGCAGCCTCCAGGCTGTCACGGATATAGGTAATGCTCTTCAGACGCTTCTCGGGATCGACCCCCGAAAGCGAGATAAAGTAGGGTGTATGAAAGGACATGTGAATCCCCTCTTCTGCCGCTGCTTCCCCGATTTTCATCAGCGTCTCGGGCGAAGAGGCAATCCCGTTCCCCGCCTCGTATTCATAAGCACTCAGACCGAACTCCCGCACAAAACGCGGTGCGTCCAATGTAGATTTTCCCCCGGCAAGGCGGAAAGCGTCTCCGTTGCCTCCGGGACCGAAAAACGGATTCATTTTTTGTGTTTTCTCTCCCATCTTTTGAGAATCGGGCGCTCAAGGCGCCGTTTGAAGCGTGTCAGGGCATCCCGCTTGTCCCTGATCGGCGGGACAAGATACGCGCGCAGTCCCGCAAGGTGCGCCGCCAACACATCGGTAAATATCTGATCTCCCATGAGAGCGGTCTCTTCCGGCTTTGCACCGAGGGCACGCATGGCGCGGCGAATGAACTTCCCGAGCGGCTTCCTCGCCTTCGGAAAGGCGGGATAACCGAGATCGCGGTTGAAACGCCCGACGCGCTCGGCATTATTGTTGGAAACAAAGGCGACGCCGATCCCCGCATCCGAAAGAGAAGCAAGCCACGCACGCACCGCCTCGCCGGGTTCCGGATTCTCATAAGGCTCGAGCGTGTTGTCAATGTCAAGCAGCAGTGCACGGATCCCCGCCGCCCGCAAGAATTCCGGGTCGGCCCCCTCGAAGGTGGCGAACCGCTCATCCGGCATCAATGAAAGTCGCATGGCTTCTCCTCTCTGTTTTTTCATTTTATTGTAGCATATTTTTTTCCTTTTGACAAGAGTGCGGGACGAAAAAAGCCCCGGACGGCGGAAATTTTTCGGATTTTCCGACATTTCTCCGAAAAGAATTTTGCCATCTTCCCCGTCCTTTGATTTTTTTTGAAAATTTTGTGATTTTCTCTTGACAAACCGCACGGAATGTGCTATGATAATAAAGCTGTCAATTGAGAGCGATTTCAAGTGACGAGAAATACAAACGACGCGAGTGTAGTTCAATGGTAGAATTCCAGCCTTCCAAGCTGGCCGCGTGGGTTCG
>CALAFS010000039.1 GCA_937892405.1 uncultured Clostridia bacterium | reverse complement strand
TCAAGGCAGGAAAGAACACCGAGGCGTACTCGGATGAGTACGAGATCATCACGGAATTGTCAGGTCTGATCAATGAGGGATGTTCAACGACGGATCAGCAGAAGAGAAAAGAGACTTACGCCAAGGTGCTGGATAAGATCATGGAGCTGGCGGTGGAAATGCCGACTTATGAGATGTCAGATACTTTCGTATATAATGCACAACTCTTGAAGCAGGATACTATGACCCCCGAGAGCGAGCGCTCTCCCTACAATGGGCTTATTTCCCGCATCTGGGAACTTAACTATAATTAAACTTTTAATAAATCACCCCGTCCCGCAAGGCTATGCTTTACGGGACGGGGCGTTGTTTTGAAAAGAATGATTTACAATTAATGATGAATCATTCTTTTATGCCGCTTCGGGGAGAACCTCTTCCGGCATGGCGGCAAGCATGTTTTCGATAAAGATGCCGTATCCTTCGGTCGGGTCGCCGACCATGACATGCGTGACGGCGCCGATCAGCTTTCCGTCCTGCAGGATCGGACTGCCGCTCATGCCGCGCACAATGCCGCCCGTCATGGCGATCAGGGTCGGATCGGTGACCGTAATGCGGAAAGATTTTGTATTTCCCGAGGTCTTATGGATCTCGTGAATGTTGATCTCATAGGAGACGGGCGTCTCGCCCTTTACCGTGGAGAGAATGGTCGCGCGTCCTTCGTGCACCTCGTCCCGCGTTCCGATCGGAATCGCTTCCGCCGTCGCGTCCGCATGGGTCAGAACGCCGAAGACACCGCATTCGCTGTTTTCGAGAAGATTTCCGATGACTTCCCGTTTGAGCACGCCGTGAAGCTCTCCGGGTTTGCCGCTTTCTCCGCGTCTTACGCCGCCGAGAATCACATCGGTGACAGTGCCCTCTTCCATTTCAATGAGTTCCCCCGTGTCGGGGTCACAGATTCCGTGCCCGAGCCCGCCGAACGCGCCCGTCTCCGGGTCGATGAAGGTCACCGTACCGATGCCAGCCGCCCCGTCTCTGACGAGGATCCCGAGCTTTGCCGCTCCCGCCTCGCCGCTCGGCGTGACGGTCAGATCCATCTCTTCCTCGCCGCGACGGATCCGAAGGACGAGATCACCCGACGAACGGCGGATTTTTTCGCTCACATCGGCGGCGCCCGTGACACTCTCTCCGTTGACTGCGAGAATCACATCGCCGACGGCAAGGGGCGTCTTACCCGCACTTTCCGAGATCTCGGTGATGCTGACACCGCATTGCTTGATTTTTACCCCGAAGATATTGCCCCCGGGGATCAGAGAGAGCGTCTTCTTTTCCTCTCCCTTACCGAGAAACAGCTCAAGAAAACGGGAGGAAACCTTCGTGTCGTCCGCCAGCGTCGGGACAGCTTCTTCCGCGTCTGCGGAGGAGGGAACCGTCGGCATCGCGTTCTCTTTTGGCATCGGGAGAGGCACGGCGTCGCCTTCTCCTCCGTTTTCGCAGGCAGCGAAGGCGGCGAGCGGAAGGGCGCAGAAGAGAAGGAGAGAAACCGCGAGAAAGAGAGATAAGGTACGGAATTTTGTATTTTTCATCGTCACACAATCCTTTTCGGAGAACTCGGCAACAGATTTGCCACGCTGTTAACTTGTGCAGGAAAGCGCTCGGATATGTGTAACAAAAAAAGGGAAAACGCGGCGTTTTCCCACTTTTCAAAAAAGCACCCCGCGACACATCCGATCGGCTGTCGCGGGGTATTGTCAATTGTTTTTGCCGTTTTCTTTGTTTTTTGGCGCAATGGAGGAAAGCATGCGGGTGAATGCCGCGAGAAGCACATCTTCCCCCGGCGCGTAGACCGAGATGTGCAGACTTTCCGCCGATTCAAAGCGGAAGCAGAACCGATTGCCGCCGATCCCGTAAAAAGAAAGATCGGAATACGCGGCGACCGTGCGGATCTCGCGCTTGAAGTCATCGGTGAGAATCACACCGGCAGGCAGTGCCACGCATAAGACGGCATCGGGCGACGAATGATAGGAGATGCCGACGCTCCCGAAGGGCGCCGAAGCGCGGAAAAGATGGCGCAATCCGTAGGCGAGTCCCTCTGCCGCGAAATGAAGATATCCGTCGCCGACCTCGATCTCTTCGGTAAAATACGCACCGCGAAAATGATCGGCAAGATACGAGAGAAGCGTGGAGACGAGCTGTCCTTCGGAGAAAGTGCGCTTTGACAGGTTCACCGTCTTCGCGAGATATTCCTCTTCGTCGCACTCATTATATTGTGCGCGTCTCATGCCACGGCGCCTCCGAGCAATGCGGAAATGTCAACTGTTTTTGTCATATTCGCGCTGTTTTTCATGGAATCTTTCTTTCCCGAAAGAATTTTACCGACTTCGTTCTGCATATAGTTTTCTTTCACCGCGTCTTTTGCCGAGGTGAAATTCTCCTCGCTTTTCTCTCCGCGATAAAGAATGTAGTAGCCCGATTCGGAGCCCGTGCTCGTGGCGATCGGAAGAGAAGTCTCGCCGATCGCGAGGGAGAACGCCGCGCGCGTCACCTCTTCATAATAGGAAGATTCCAGCGTAAAGCGCCCGATCGTGTGCCCCGCGAGCACCTCACTGCCCGGCGTCGTTGTCTGACCGATCATGTAGTTCGCGACCGCTGTCTCGTCGGGCTTTGCCGCGAGGGTGGCGCGGATTTCGTTTGCCCGACTTTCGGTATAGCTCTTTCCGTCAAGGAAGATCCAGAGGACGCGCACACTGTCCTCTCCGAAGTAGAAGTCGCGAAGCTCTTCCTCCGTCGGCTTGAGCGTCGGGGCGGTCTTCTCGTTCCCGTACTCATCCACGGTGCCGAGATAGTAATCCTGCACCGCACGCAGGGAGATCAGATAGCGGAAGAGCAGAACCTGCACCGAATAGTTTAAGTGCATGCTTTCGAGATAGGCAAGATAGGCATCGTAGGTGCCGTACCCCTCGACGCTCATACCGTCGATATAGCCGCCCTCGACTCCCGCTTTGATATAGGACTTGATCTTCGCTTCCGCCTCGCTGCCGTAAGGGTCAAAGCCGATGTCCCGTGCGGCGGAGAGCGCCGCGTAAATCTCGGCGACTCGACCGAAGATTCTGTCATTCATTTTTTCGAGAAGCGCGTCTTTTCCTTCCCCTGTCCAAAGGGTGAGATCCCCGCCGTCGAATTCTTTCCGGTAGGTCAGAAAGAGCGCGCGGTAAAGCTCATAGGGCACCTCGATCGAGCGGTCGCCGTCGACCAGCGTCATCACGGTCTCGCGTTCCTCTTCGGTGCTGTCGACCGCGGGATATTCCGTCTCTTTATTGCAGGAGAGAAGGGAAAAGAGAAGGGCAAAGACGAGACATAACAAACCGAACTTTTTTTTCATTGGATACTCCGCAAGAAAAGTTTTTTTCAGTATACCATATACCGAAAATGAAAATCAAGTGCGAAGAAGAAAAAACTCGGGAAAAACGCGAAAAATCTTGACATATCGGGCAAAGAATAGTATAATAGACAGGAAAAAACGGGGATTTTTCCCGGGAAGGCGGGGCGGCGTTTTGCCGCGCGGCAGATGGACAAAGGACACGGAAAATATCTCGGCGTCGACTACGGCGATGTCCGCACAGGGCTTTCGGAATGTGACGCGAGCGGCACCCTCGCGAGCGGGATTACCACCGTGAAGGAGGGCGGCATGCGCAACACCGCGCTCCGTGTGGCAAAGGAAGCCGCTGCGCGCGGCTGTGTGAAGATCATCGTCGGTCTGCCGAAGAACATGGACGGCACCGAAGGCGATCGGGCAAAGACGGTGCGCATTTTCGCCGATCTTCTCGCAGAGGAGACATCCTTGCCGATCGACTTTTCGGACGAGCGCATGACGACGATGGCGGCGTACCGCTATCTCGGCGAGACCGCGACCTACGGCAAGAAGAGAAAAGCTGCGGTCGACACTCTCTCCGCCGAGATCATCCTACAGGATTATATTGACGCCGAGCGGCGCAAAAATTCATAACGGAAAGGCATAACACAATGGAAGAAGAAACCAAAGGATTCCGGGCGTTCTTGAAAAGAAAGAACATCACGCTCTCTCCGAAAGTCTACTTCGTCGATGCCATGGGAACGATGGCGCTCGGCCTGTTCGCCTCGCTCCTGATCGGTACGATCTTTTCCACCCTCAATACCTACACAGG
>CALAFS010000038.1 GCA_937892405.1 uncultured Clostridia bacterium | reverse complement strand
GTATGATCAGCCGCCGCGTGATGGGCAAGGCGTCCTTTGCGCACCTTGACGACGGCGAGGGACGGATCCAGCTCTATGTTTCGCGCGACGATCTCGGCGACGAGAGCTATGCTTCTTTCAAAAAATGGGATGTCGGCGACATTCTCGGTGTCGAGGGCAGAGTCTTCCGCACGAAGACGGGCGAGATCTCGGTACATGTGACCTCGGCGGTCCTTCTCTCGAAGTCCCTTCTTCCCCTCCCCGAAAAATTCCACGGTCTGACCAATCTCGAGCAGAGATACCGCCAGAGATATGTCGATCTGATTGTCAATCCCGAGGTGAAGGACACCTTCGTCAAGCGCTCGAAGATCCTGACGCTGATCCGCCGCTATCTTGACGGCAAGGGATTTCTTGAGGTGGATACCCCCATTCTCGTCCCGCTCGAAATCGGCGCGTCCGCGCGTCCGTTCGTCACCCATCACAATACGCTCGACATGGACATGTACCTGCGCATTGAGACCGAGCTTTACTTAAAGCGGCTGATCGTCGGCGGTATGAACCGCGTGTACGAGGTGGGACGCATCTTCCGCAACGAGGGCATGGATCCGAAGCACAACCCCGAATTCACGACCATCGAGCTGTATCAGGCGTACACCGACTACTACGGCATGATGGACCTTGTCGAAGAGCTCTACAAGATGCTCGCGAAGGAAGTGTGCGGCGACACGAAGATCACCTATCAGGGGAACCTGATCGACCTCGGTCACTGGGAGCGTCTCACGATGGTCGAGGCGGTGAAGAAATACTCCGGCGCCGACTATAACGACTGGAAGTCGGACGAAGACGCACGCGCGGCGGCAAAAGCCCTGCATGTCGAAGTCCCCGCCGACGCGACGCGCGGCACAGTACTCGCCGAGCTGTTCGACGCATATGTGGAGGAGAAGCTGATTCAGCCGACCTTCATCTACGATTATCCCGTGGAAAACAGCCCGCTCGCCAAGAGAAAACCGTCGAATCCGCTCTTTACCGAGCGCTTTGAATACTTCATCAACGCGACCGAATACGGCAACGCCTTCTCCGAGCTGAACGACCCGATCGACCAGAGAGAGCGCTTTGAAAACCAAGTGGCGAAAAAGCGTGCCGAAGAACCGAACTGCCGTGCCGAGGTGGACTATGACTTTGTCACCGCACTCGAATACGGTATGCCGCCGACAGGCGGTCTCGGCTTCGGTGTCGACCGTCTCGTCATGCTCCTGACCGACTCGCCCTCGATCCGCGATGTCCTTCTCTTCCCGACGATGAAGCCGACGGCGGATTCCCAGAGCGGAAAGAGCGAAGACGAGAGTGCCGCTCCCGTCGAGACTCCGCTGAAAAAAGAGGAGGTCATCGACTTCTCCAAGGTGGAGATCGAGCCGCTCTTCAAAGATACGGTGGATTTTGACACCTTCTGCAAGTCGGATTTCCGCGCGGTGAAGGTGCTCGCCTGCGAGGCAGTGCCGAAATCGAAGAAGCTCTTGAAGTTCACGCTCGACGACGGAAGCGGCGAGAACCGCACGATCCTCAGCGGGATCCACGCCTACTACGAGCCGGAAGAGCTGGTCGGAAAGACCTGCATCGCGATCACAAACCTTCCGCCCCGTGCGATGATGGGCATTGAGTCCTGCGGCATGCTGATCAGTGCCGTTCATCACGAAGAGGGAGAAGAAAAGCTCCATCTTCTGATGATCGATCCTCATATTCCCGCCGGTGCGAAACTGTGCTGAAGCATTTTTAGTGCAGATATCATAAGAATGGTTTACAAAATGAGCAATCCTTGCGGGTTGCTCATTTCTGTAAGTCCGTATGTTCAAAGAAAAAATGCAAAGGAGGATACAGATGAAAACCATTGAGATTACCGGGCGGGGCGAACTCTCCCTGCACCCCGACACGACAGAAATCACGCTGTCGACGGAGGGGACCTATCCGAGCTACGACGAAGCACTCGAAAAGTCCGCGGAGGAAACGCAGGAGCTGGCATCACTTTTTTCGGCGCTCGGCTTTTCCGCGGAAGCTCTGAAGACACTGGACTTCGGCATCGACACCGCGTACGAAACCTATGAAGAGAACCGGGTTTATAAAAAGCGCCTTCTCGGCTACCGCTTTACCCATCAGAGGAAGATCGCGTTCCCATCGGACAATGCGCGCCTCGGAAAGATTCTGTACGCGCTCGCGCACAGCTCCGTAAAATCCGAATTTGAAATTTCCTACACGGTCAAAGACAAAAAAGCGGCGACCGACCGCCTGCTCGCCTGTGCGGTCGGGGACGCGAAGAAAAAAGCCGCGCTCCTGACAGAGGCGGCGGGTGTCACCCTCGGAGAAATTCAGAATATCCGTTATGCGTTTGATTCGATCGACATGACCATTCGTCCGATGCGCAGTGCATGCCTGAAAGAGCGGGCGACGGTTTCATACGGAAGTGCGGAGTCGTACCCGATGTCAATCGAGCCGGACGACATCCGGATCTCCGACACGGTGACGGTGCTTTGGGAGATCGGCTGACCGGGGGAAGCGCTTCCCTCCCCGACCATTCCGAAAGCACGATAAACACGGGGCTGCAAAGCCCTCAGACAAAAAGGAGTACCTATGGCAACCAGTAAAGAATTTCTTTCGTTTATCCTCGATCAGCTCTCGGCGCTCGACGGCGTCGAAGCCCGCGCGATGATGGGAGAATATCTGCTCTACTATCGCGGAAAGCTCGTCGCGGATCTCTGCGACAACCGCCTGCTCGTCAAGCCGGTGCCCGCGGCGCTTTCCCTTCTCCCGCACGCACCGCGGGAGGCGCCGTACGAAGGGGCAAAGGAAATGCTCCTCGTTACGGAAGTGGACGACCCTGCGTTTCTCTCGGAGCTTTTCCGCGCGATATATGACGAACTGCCGATGCCGAAGGAGAAGAAACGGCGATCGGGGCTCTGATTTTCGCCTGCCCTCCCGGAAAAAACCTTTCCTTTTTGCGAAAATACCTATCAATTTTGCGAAATCGCTTGACATTTTTCCGAAAGGGTGTATAATAAATAGCGTAAAGGCAACGGTGTCTTTTGGGGCTTTCCCGAAAGACACCGTTTTTGTTTTTCCGTGTGAGTTCCCGTCTTTGACCTTTGACATATCCTATGGTATGCCGAAAAAGACGGGAGGAAAGAAGGGCAATATGAAAAAAGAAGAAATCCGCGGTTTCGCCTACCGGAAAACGGCGAAGCGCTTTGTCGCGAAATACAAGGACGGCGCGTGGCAGGAGGGAGGACTGACCTCCCGCTCCACCGTGACGCTGAACGAATCCGCCTGTGTGCTCCAATATGCGCAGACCTGTTTTGAAGGACTGAAAGCATACCGTGCCAAGGACGGACGGATCCTCTGCTTCCGCCCCGATCTGAACGAGGCGCGTCTCCACGACTCCTGCGTGCGCATGATGATCCCGCCCCTGCCCGAGGGAATGTTCCTCCGCGCGGTGCGCGAGGTCATCTATGCCAACCGCGACGCGATCCCTCCGGCGGAAAGCGGCGGATCCCTCTATCTTCGTCCCTTTATCTTCGGGACGAACGCGGTGCTTGGCGTCAAGCCGGCGACCGAATTTGAGTTCCGCGTGTTCGCCTCCCCGGTCGGATCGTATTTTGCCGGCGGAGAGCGGCTTCTGCGTCTGCGGATCAGCGACTTTGACCGTGCGGCACCGCACGGCACCGGCAACATCAAGGCAGGGCTGAACTACGCGATGAGCCTCTATGCCATCGCCGACGCGCATGAAAAGGGATATGACGAGAATCTGTATCTCGACCCGGGGAGCCGCATCTATCTCGAAGAGACGGGCGGTGCGAATGTCCTCTTTGTCACACGGGACGGCACCCTCGTCACGCCGAAGTCCGATTCCATTCTTCCCTCCGTCACCCGCCGTTCCCTCCTCTATGTGGCGGAAAAATATCTCGGGATCCGTACAGAAGAGCGACCGATACGGAAAGAGGAGATGGCGGACTTTGCCGAATGTGGGCTGTGCGGTACCGCCGCGGTCATCTCTCCCGTCGGCGAGGTGGACGATCACGGCACCGTCTACACCTTCGGTGAGCCGCACACGCTCCGCCGCCTGCGCGGAATGTTGAGTGCCATTCAGCACGGGGAAGTCCCCGCGCCCGACGGATGGCTGACGGAAATCAAAGCGTAAACTTTCAGGGAAGGAGACTGCCGCCCTCGGGCGGGTGTGCTTATGAATATCGGTATCATCGGCGCGGGCGCCATGGGGTGCCTGTTCGCCTCTCTTCTCTCCTCTTCTCACCGTGTCACGCTCTATGACATTTCCCGCGTGACGGTGGACGCCGTCAATCTGCGCGGCATCCGTGTCGAAGAGACGGACGGGGACTCCGAGATCTTTCGGATTCCGGCGAAGCTCGGCGGGCGGGACGAGGAAGCAAAGGATCTTCTGATCCTCTTTGTCAAGGCGGCGGCGACGCGTTCCGCCCTCGCGGCGAACCGCGCCCTCTTCGGTGAGGGGACCGTCCTCCTCTCCTTACAGAACGGGCTCGGGAACGAAGAGGTAATCGAAACCTTCTTCCCGCGGGAAAAGGTCTTTCTCGGGACGACAAAGCACAATTCGGTCACGACCTCTCCCGCCGAGATCTTCCACTCGGGCGCCGGG
>CALAFS010000037.1 GCA_937892405.1 uncultured Clostridia bacterium | reverse complement strand
GCGATCCTCACGGTCATGACCTCGCCCGCCTCGGTGAGCGCCGCCTCACGCGCGGCATATTCTTCGAGAATTTCTTTGCTCGTCGAGGTGACATCGTATTTGGTAATGGTGAAGGGATCGGCTCCCGCCGCGACAAGGGCGGCGAGCTTTTCCCGTCTGACTGCAAGTTCGCTTGTTGCGTTCTGAACCGTCCGGTTGTTGTCTTGTTCTGCCATTTGGAATTCCTTTCGGGGGTTATTTGTAAAGAAATGTTTTCAAAATGCGCTCATTCCTTGGCGCGATGCACATCGATGATCGTCAGATGCTGTTCTCTCACGCCGGCGACGACGACCTCGTCGCCCTCTCTTGCACCGAGAAGTGCGATGCCGATCGGGGAAGAGTCGGAAATCTTGCCGTTGACGGGGTCGGTCTCGTAGGAGCCGACGATGTGATAGGTGAACTCACCGTTTCTCTCTTTATTGAAGAGCTTGACGATCGAGCCGACGCTGATGCGCGACTTGTCGATTTCCGACTCGTCCAGCACCTTCGCGTGCGAGATCATCTCACGAAGCTCGGCGATACGGGCGTGGATCTTGCCCTGTTCCTCTTTCGCTTCGTCATATTCGCTGTTTTCCGAAAGGTCGCCGAAGGCTCTCGCCGTCGAGATGTCCTTCTTGTTTTCTTCCACTCTGACATTGACGAGGTAGTCGAGCTCGTCCTGAAGTGCCTTGAAGCCTTCGGAAGTGTAAGTCTTGAATTCTGCCATGGGTATTTATCTCCTCTGCATTTGATTACTGGTCGGAGCCGAGCTTCCCGCCAAGGACGCGGTATGCTTCGGCAAGCTGACGGTCGACGCCGTCATCGGTGTTTTCCACCACCACATCGGGGGTGATGCCCACGCCGTCATAGTTGACGCCCGAGGGCGGATTGTATACGGAGATCGTCAGGGTGACGGTCGATCGGTCGGAGAGTGTGTAGGTCGTCTGCATGACGCCCTTTTTATAAGTGGTCGTGCCGATGATGGTGACATCGAGCGGATTCTCGGAAAGTCTTGCATAGTCGCGGAGCGCCGCGGTGAAGAGCTCACCCGCCGACGCGGTATAGCCGTTGCACAGAACCACCGCGGGAATGGTCAGCTGTTTGTCACTCGAAGATGTGACCGGTGCCGCATAATCGCCGAAGGAAACAATGGTCTCGCCCTTCGGTGCGAGCACATCAATGGCTTCAATCACGGAGGAGAGATAGCCGCCGGGATTCGCCCGCATGTCGAAGATCACAGCCCGTGCACCCGCCGCCGTGATCCCGTCCATTGCCGCGACGAACTGCTCGCCCGTGTTGGCTTTGAACTGGGTGATGCGGATATACGCGATCTTGTCTTCGTTTATCTCATATGTGACGGTTTCCTCGGTAAAGGAGCGGCGCACCATCGTAAAGGACAGCTCTTTTCCGTCGCGGAGAACGGTGACGGTTACCTCGGTATTTTCTTTTCCGCGGATTTTCCGTACCGTACCCGTATAACCGAGGTCGGAGACAAGCTCTCCGTCGATTTTATAGATGATGTCGCCGGGCAGGATTCCCGCCTCTTCTGCGGGACCGCCCGCATTGACGAGAGTCACGGTCATCGTGCCCTCGGCATAGGAGTATTCCACCGTCACGCCGATGCCGACATAGGTGCCCTCCATGTCCCCGTCATAGACTTCGTATTCTTCCGCCGTGCGGTATGCCGCATAGCGGTCACCCACCGCGAGGACATAAGAAGAGGCGAGCGCGTCGGTGTAGGTCGTCTTGTTATCGAAATCCACCGTGTCATAATACCGCTCAAGGAAATTGTATGCCGTATCCTTCGCGAGTGTCTGATTGTCGGGCAGATCCTTATAATAGGCTTCGCCGAAGATCCGTTCCACGGAGGAGAGCTTTCCGGTATCGAAATCGTAGAATTCCCATGCGCAAAGGGCGGCGGTGACGGTCGTCTTATCCGAGATGTCGACCGTTGCGATCAGGTCGGCGAGCTCTTCTTTCGTATGCTTGACCGTCGTCGGCGCTTTACCGAGCGCCAGAATGAGGCATAAAACGAGAACGGCAACCACCGCGACAAGCAGAACCGCGAGCGCGATGATCAGACCGCGCGAGGTGCGGTCGCGTCCGGCGTGATACCCGTCATGCTGCATATCCTGTGACATGATTTGCCCTCCTTCGGGAAAAAACAGGTTCCGCGGCGAGACGCCGCGGAAAAAAATCAGAATTTGGTCGGCTTGCTCGTCAGGTATTTCTTGACCATCAGGGCAACCTTGAAGGTGACCGCATGCTCGAACTCGCGCAGGTCGAGTCCCGTCAGCTTACGGATCTTTTCGAGACGGTACACCAGCGTGTTGCGGTGCACGAAGAGTTTACGCGAGGTCTCCGAGACATTCAGGTTGTTCTCGAAGAAGCTCTGCACGGTCATCAGTGTCTCGCGGTCGAGCGATTCGAGCGAACCTTTCTTGAAGACTTCCTGAAGGAAGATCTCGCACAGCGTTGTTGGGAGCTGGTAGACAAGGCGTCCGATACCGAGGTTCTCATATGCCATGACCGTCTTCTCGATGTCGAACACTTTGCCGACCTCGAGGGCGATGCGCGCTTCTTTATAGGCGCGTGCGAGATCCTTCAGATTCTCCGCGACGGAGGAGATACCGATCAGCACCTTGACGGAATAGTTCGAGGTGATCTCCTTATAGAGTGCCTCTGCCTCCGCCTCGAGCGCCTCGACATCGGTGTCCGCCGCCACTTCTTTGACGAGGACGATGTCCTGCTCGTTGATGTTGATGACATAGTCGTGCGCGGTCTTGTCTTCCATCACCGCCTGCACGATCTCATAGGGGGTAAGCTCCGCCTGTCCGCTGAATTTCAGAACGAATACCACGCGGAATTCTTCATTATTAAAATGGAGCTCGTTCGACTTCACATAGATGTCGCTCGGCAGGATGTTGTCGAGAATGATATTTTTGATAAAGGAGCCTTTGTCATATTTTTCGTCGTAAAGCCCTTTGATATTCCCGAAAGATACCGAAAGTACCTGCGACATTTTGTCTGCATGCAGATCGTCCCCTTCGACGAAGACAATGCAGTCGGTCTTGGTAGCCGCGGCGATGAAGCGGTATGTATACCCGTCGTATGTAACGGCGTCGGATGCGTAAGACAACTCCTCGCGGATACGCTGTCTCGACTCTCCGATCTTTTCAAGCTCGCTGCACGCGATGATAATCCCGTTTTCATCAATGATGCCGATGGTGCGACCGATGGCGTCCTTCATCTGATTTACGACGGTCTGGAACAAACGATTTGACATTGGAAATCCCCTTTCGATAGAAACAAAAAAATGCTTTTGTCTATACTGACCTATATTTTACCTCTTTTTTTGTCAGATTTCAATAGTTTTTTGAAAAAATATT
>CALAFS010000036.1 GCA_937892405.1 uncultured Clostridia bacterium | reverse complement strand
CGACATTGTGATGAACTCGGTGCGTGCCGGTGCGACGCGGATCCTTATCACCATCGAAGAGGCGGGCGATCGGCTCGACTTCACGGTGGAAGACAACGGGGGCGGCATGACGCCCGAGCAGATCGCGAGGCTCTCCGATCCCTTCTTTACGACGCGGAAAACGCGGCGGGTCGGGCTCGGCGTCCCTTTTCTGAAAATGCTCGCCGAGATGACCGGCGGCTTCGTACAAGTGACCTCGCGCCCGGCGCCGAAAGTGCCCGAGGGCGAGCCTCTCCCCCAAAAAGGAGACGGCGGCGGTCACGGAACGCGCATTACCGCGCGGTTCGGAAGGCATCACATCGACTTTCTCCCCCTCGGCGATATGGCGGGGACGCTTGTCACCCTGATTCAGGGGGCGCCCGAGTGCGACTTTCTCTTCCGCCACACGAGAGACGGAAAAGAAGTCTCCCTCTCGACCGAAGAGATCCGCACCGTCCTCGGGGACGGTATCTCCCTTGCCGAGCCGGAGGTGCTCGCATGGATCGGAGAAAATCTGAGGGAGCAGTACAAAAATCTACCCTAACACCCCCGCACCGCGCGAGAATGCCGCGGTTTTATAAGATTTATAATGAATTAAATATGAAGATGAGGAAGGAAATCAGGTATGAAGTCTATCGAAGAACTCATGGCAATCAAAGCGCGGATGCAGGATAAAGTTGCACTCCGCCACGCGAACGGGCATCTCCGCGTCGTCGTCGGCATGGCGACCTGCGGCATTGCGGCGGGCGCGCGCCCGGTGCTCAACGCCTTTGTCGAAGGCGTGAACAACGCGGGACTTTCCACGAGCGTCACCGTGACCCAGACCGGCTGTATCGGCATCTGCCAGTATGAGCCCGTCGTCGAGGTCTATGAAGAGGGGAAGGAAAAGGTCACTTATGTGAAGATGACCCCCGAGCGCGTCGCGGAAGTGATTGAAAAGCATATCAAGGGCGGCAAGCCGGTCATGGAATACACCATCGGCGCTGTCAAACTTTAATTAGGAGGAAGTCTTAATGTTTCGTTCTCATGTACTGATTTGCGGCGGTACCGGCTGTACCTCTTCGGGCAGCGCGGCGCTCCGTGAAAAACTCGCCGCCGAACTGAAAGCCAAGGGACTCGAAGAAGAAATCAAGATCGTGCAGACCGGTTGCTTCGGTCTTTGCGCGCTCGGTCCCATCATGATCGTCTATCCCGAAGGCACCTTTTACAGCCGTGTCACGGTCGATGACATTCCCGAGATCGTCGAGGAGCACCTTCTGAAGGGTCGTATCGTCGAGCGTCTCGTCTACAACGACACCGGTTCCAAAACGGGAGAAGAAGAGGCGGTCGCCGCTTCCCTCTCCGAGACCGGCTTCTATAAGAAACAGCAGCGTGTCGCACTCCGTAACTGCGGTGTCATCAACCCCGAGGTGATCGACGAATACATCGCCATGGACGGTTACTTCGCCCTTGCCAAGGTGCTGAAGGAAATGACGCCCGACGATGTCATCAAGTGCATCACCGACTCGGGTCTTCGTGGCAGAGGCGGCGGAGGATTCCCCACCGGACGCAAATGGAGCTTCGCGAAGGCGTCGGCTGGCGACAAGAAGTATGTCGTCTGCAACGCGGACGAGGGCGACCCCGGCGCGTTCATGGACCGCTCGGTACTTGAGGGCGACCCGCACTGCGTGCTCGAAGCCATGGCGATCGCCGGTTATGCAGTCGGTGCCGACGAGGGCTGGATCTATGTCCGTGCCGAATATCCCATCGCCGTCAAGAGGCTGACCATCGCCCTCGCCGAGGCGAGAGAGTACGGTCTTCTCGGCAAGGACATCTTCGGTACCGGCTTCAATTTCGATATTCATATCCGTCTCGGTGCGGGCGCTTTCGTCTGCGGTGAGGAAACGGCGCTGATGACCTCCATCGAGGGCAACCGCGGCGAGCCGCGTCCCCGTCCTCCCTTCCCTGCCGTCAAGGGTCTGTTCGGTTGCCCGACCGTCGAAAACAATGTCGAGACCTTCGCGAATATCCCGCAGATCATTCTGCGCGGTGCCGAATGGTTCGCCTCCATGGGTACCGAAAAGTCGAAGGGTACGAAAGTCTTCGCCCTCGGCGGTAAGATCAAGCACACCGGACTTGTCGAGATCCCGATGGGCACCACCCTCCGCGAGATCATCGAAGAGATCGGCGGCGGTATCCCGAACGGCAAGAAGTTCAAGGCGGCGCAGACCGGCGGTCCTTCCGGCGGCTGTATCCCCGCTTCGCTGATCGACACCGCGGTCGATTATGACAACCTG
>CALAFS010000035.1 GCA_937892405.1 uncultured Clostridia bacterium | reverse complement strand
CACGCTCGTCGTGACCACCGCCGAGACCTGCACCTCTGTGTCTGCCGACCGCGTCGATTTCATCAATAAAGATGATGCTCGCAGGCGCGCGGCGTGCGCTCTCAAAGAGGTCGCGCACACGAGACGCACCCACACCGACATACATTTCGACAAAGTCGGAACCGGAGATCGAGAAGAACGGAACGCCCGCCTCACCGGCAACCGCCTTTGCAAGCAGGGTTTTACCCGTACCGGGAGGGCCGACAAGCAGAACACCGCGCGGGATTCTCGCGCCGAGCTTGACAAACTTCGCGGGATCCTTCAGAAATTCCACGACTTCCTCAAGTTCTGCCTTCTCCTCATCCGCACCGGCAACATCAGCGAATTTCACCGCATTCTTGTCATTGACCGCAACCTTCGCGTGGGATTTCGAGAAAGAACCGATCTTTCCGCCTCCCATCGCAGAGCTCTGCTTCACCACAAAGATCCACAGACCGATAAAGACGATCGCGATGATAATATAAGGAAGATACAGCTGATACCAAGGCGTCGAAGCCGCCGCCTTGTAGTTGTAGGTCGTCAGGTGCGATCCGGGGCGGTTGTACGCCTCATACGCGGTTCTGTTGATATCTTCGAGCTGGAATGTGTAACTGATCTGATAGGTAAAGACCTGAAAAACATACTCGCCCTTTTCGTCGGTCACGAAAACATACGAGCCGTCTTCGTTTGTCATCTCGTTGCCGCTCTCGTCCGTTTTGATCTTGTAGACCTTGAGCGTCATCTTCAGATTTTCGTCCACTTCAAACGACTGGACGATATCCTTGTCGAACATCTGCTTCAGATCGCTGTACGAGAAGGTCTCCGTTTTGTTCATTCCCCCGGAGAGGAAGGATACCATCAGGATTGCCGCCAGTACCATCGCGAGCATTACCAGTATGTTCTTAAAGTTAGCCTTCATTCAAACTATCCTATGCCTTTCTGTCATTTCACCGTTCGGTCGACGGACGGTCGTCAATCGGTTTCTGCCGTCTTGAGAGAAAGAAATCTCCCTCCTCCGAAACGGATACAAAGGTGAGATACGGACCCGCACGCCGCACGCCGTCGTCCCGCACGCCGAAGCCGGGGACATACACGACACCGAGGTCATCGACGACAACGGGGATCCTCTCCCGCCGTCCGGACGGAAGTTTTGCGGAAGCAAGCAGCTTTTTCAGCTTATGCGTCATGCCACCGTAAAAATACGCGTCACCGTCGCGTTTTGTACGAACGCGTAATTCACCATGTATTATAGCAGAACCGAGGTCTGCTTGTGTGGAAAAATTGTAAACATTTGAAAAAGAAACATGTGCCTTCCGATCCTCCGAAAGCAGAGCGAGAAACCCGTAAGGCAAAAGCCCGTTTTCCCCTTCGGAAAGCAAAATCACAGGCAGTCCGTCTTCCTCTTTCCGGACGATAAAACAGTCTTCGCCGTCAAAGACAAAGGAAGTTCCGCCCGCAAGATTCAGTCGGAACGGGCGCCCGCCCGCAAGGCATCTCTCGACCGCCTCTGCATGGACACGCTCCGTCGCCGTCCCGCCTGCCGCCGTGTTCAGCCGTGTGAGAACCCTCGCACGGAGCGCCGGGTGCAGATCCGAAAACACGGAGACGGGAATCCTCCCGTCCCGATATTTCGCGAGAAATTTTTCGGTTCTTTCCCAAAGGTAAGAATCGTCCGTCATTAGGTTTTGCGAAAAGCGGCGTGCCGATACCTCGGGCGACGCACAAATTTGTGACAGCTTCGGCAAAATCTCATGCCGGATATAATTTCTCGAAAATGCCGTGTCTTCGTTGGAAGAGTCCGTGACAAACGGTATCTCCGCCTCCGAAAGTGCCTTCACAATCGTCTCTTTCGGTACAAAGAGCAACGGGCGTACATATTCGTCCCGCACCGGCAAAATTCCGATTCCGCCGTGCGTCCCCGCGCCGCGCAGAATCCGAAAGAGTACCGTCTCCAGATTATCTGTTGCATTGTGCGCGAGCGCAATCGTCCGATAATCATTTCTGCCCGATATTAACTTGTGAAATTCGGAATATCTTGCCTCTCTCGCGGCAGTTTCAAGACTTTCTCTCGTTTCTTTGGCAAGCGCCGGCACATCGGCGTGCACCGAGAAAAACGGAAGGTTCTCTTCTGCGGCGAACCGACGGGAAAACGCCTCGTCCCCGTCCGCCTCCGCACCGCGGATCCCGTGGTGAATATGAAACGCCGCCAGCGGAAACTCTCCGACCGTCTCCCTGAATTTTTCAAGGACAAGAAGAAGCATCACCGAGTCGGCACCGCCGGAAAAACCGACGACCGTCCCCCCCATGAGTTTCTCTTTCATACCATACGCCGCGATTGCCTCCGAGGCAAGACGGTAAACTTCTTTTCCAGCCTCTGTCGCGAAAAGCCGGTCAATGCGGCGGCTGTCCGTATTTGCTTTCATCTTCGAGCGTCCTGAACTTTGTGAACTGTCCGATCCAGCCCATCTTTACCTTGCCGACCTCACCGTGACGGTTCTTTGCCAGAATAACCTCTGCCGTGTTGGCATCGTCGGCGGCTTCCCCGTCCGATTTGGCACCGATGTCCTTATAGTATTCTTCACGGTACAGGAACATAACCACATCGGCGTCCTGCTCGATAGAACCCGAGTCACGCAGATCGGCGAGCGTCGGGCGTCTGTCACCCGAGCCGCGCGATTCCGTGCCACGGTTCAACTGAGCACAACAGATGATCGGAATTCCGAAATCTTTTGCCATAATCTTGAGGTTACGGGAAATTTCACCGACCTGTACCGCACGGTTGTCGCTCGTAGTCGTCGATTGCATCAGACCGATATAGTCGATCACCACCAGCCCGAGGTTCGGAATTCTGCGCAGCTTCGCCTTCATATCCGTCGCACTGATGGCTGAAGTGTCATCAATGTAGATGTCGCACCCCGAGAGCGAAGAGATCACTCCCGCGACATTGTCCCAGTCCTCCGGCTTCAGCTGTCCGGAACGAAGGCTGCTCGATTCGATCATCGCTTCGCTTGAAAGAATACGGGTCACCAGCTGTTCGCCCGACATCTCGAGAGAGAAAATGCAGACCGATTTGTGCGAGTTCTTTGCCACATTCACGGCGATATTCATCGCGAAGGAAGTTTTACCCATACCGGGACGCGCACCAACAATGATAAAGTCACCGGCACTCATCTCGATGAGCTTCTGATCCAGCCCCGAAAAACCGGTTTTTGTCCCCGTCGGGGAGTCCTTCTGCTCGCACTTCAACTCCAGTTCCTGATACACATTCTGCATGATGTCGCGGATGTGGCGGAAGTCGCGGCTCTCGTTGTTATGCGAAATATCGAAGATCTTCTGTTCCGCGCTGTCCACAATCTCACGGACGGGCGAAGTTTCGTCGTATGCTTCGGTATTGATCTCGTCGCAGACGGTAATCAGACGGCGAAGCGTCGACTTGTCCTTGACAATGCGGGCATAGTCCTTGATGTTCGACGCGGAAGGTACCGATTGCGAAATCAGAGAAATGTACTGAATTCCTCCTGCCTCGTCGCGGTCACCCTGTTCCACCAGTGCGTTCACCAGTGTCACGGGGTCGATCACCTTGCTCTGCATGAACATCTTAACGATCGCGGCGTAAATATGTTGATGCTCGGGAAGATAAAAGTCCTCGGGGGCAATCATGCCGCCGATTTTGTCAAAAGCCTCCGGCTTGATGATGATCGAGCCGAGCAGTGCCTGTTCCGCCTCGACGGAAACCGGCATTTGTTTGATATCCATCGGATTGCTCCTGTTGTTTTATTCCTTGACCGAAACCACGAAGGGCGCCGTAATGTCGCCGAGAATTTTCAGCTCCGCCGCATAATTTCCGTACGCGCGGATATTTTCCTTGACCACGATCTTTCTCTTGTCGATCTCCGTACCGAGCGCGGCAGCAAGCCCCTCGGCGATATCCTTCCCCGTTACGGAGCCGTAAAGCCTGCCGTCGGCACCATGTCCGATGCGGATCGTCACAACGGTATCTTTCACCCGCTCCGCAAGCGCGCGTGCGGCTTTCTTTTCCTCTTCCTCGCGGAACATGCGGGATTCCTCTTTGCTCTTCAGCTCACTGGTCGACTTTGCGTCGGCGGGAACCGCCTTCTTCTGCGGGAACAGAAAGTTTCTCGCGTATCCGTCGGATACATTCACGATCTGATCCTTTTTTCCCTGTCCTTTGACATCACAAAGTAAAATAACTTTCATTGTATTCTCCATTCCGCCGCCGTAAGGCGGCATATAGCAATCCTGAATTTTAATATTGTCGGGTCAGCTTTCCAGATAATCGTCGATTGCGGACTTCAGCGTCTCGAGCACCGAGAGCACGGAGTTCGAGATCACCTGCGCCCCGGCCACATCAAAGTGACCGCCGCCGTTCAGCTTTTCGAGAATCAGCTGTACATTGATTTTTCCGTTCGAGCGTCCGGAGATATGAATCTGATCTCCGATTCTCACGAGCGTAAACGCCGCCTCGATTCCGCGGAGCGTCAGCATCTTGTCCGCCGCCTTGGAGGCAATCACGCGATAGCTCTCGTCGGTCTCCCCGTCGCAGGCGGAAATCGCGATGTTCCCACGATAAATCGTAATATTGGTATGGAAGCGCGATTCCTTCGACAGATCCTGCGGGTCGGTCTTGAAGAGTGCGTACACATCGGACGGGCTGGCACCCGCACCGCGCAGATACTGTGCCGCGCCGAAGGTGCGGATTCCGGTATTTCTCGTAAACTGTTTCGTGTCAAGGAGAATACCCGAAAGCAGAATGTCCGCCTCTTCCTTGAGAAGGTTCTGCGAGTTGATCGCGTTCTGAATCATCTCGGTGACAAGCTCGCAGGCGCTGGACGCCGACGGCTCCACATACGCGAGCTTCACCGCCTCGGGGAACCGGTCGACCTTTCTGTGGTGATCCACCACGGCGATCGTGCCGACCTTGGCGGCAATGTCCGGGAACTGCGAGCGTTCGAGCGTGTTGACATCGGCAATAATCAGGAGCGTGTCCGGTGTGACAAGGTCGAGCCCCTCCGCGTTGTCCACAAAGGTCTGTGCGTAAGAAGGCTGTGACTGCATCATGCGGATACATGCCTCAAGGTTCTTGTCGCGCATGTCGATCGCGATGTTTGTCTTCGTACCGCAGAGTGCCGAGAGCCTTGCGAGTCCGACCGATGCGCCGAAAGAGTCAAAGTCTCCGTAGCGGTGTCCCATGATAATGACATTGTCGGCACGCGCCATCATGGCGGTCAGCTGATTTGTAAAGGTACGGGAACGCACATTGGAGCGCTTGTAGACGGACTTGGTTCTTCCGCCGTAGTAGGTGATTCCCTCTTCCGACTTGTAGACCGCCTGGTCGCCTCCGCGCTGGAGCGCGAGGTCGATCGCCTCTCTCGCCGCCGCCTCTCTATCCGCAAGCGTCCCGCGGATTCTGGAGACGCCGATCGAAACGGTGATGGAGACGCCGTCCCCGAGACGGGTGTCACGGATTTCATCAAGGATATCAAAACGGTTCTCAATCAGCGCGTCAAGATATTTTGACTCAAAGAACATGATGTACTTGTCGTTTTCATAAGACTTGATGACGCCGTGCAGATCCTGCGCCCATTTTTTCAGCCGATCGTCCACCGCGGCAACCGCGTCCTTGAATTTCTCGTGTACATATTGCAGAATATCTTCGACATTGTCGATGGCGATATAAGCGACGGCAATGCGCTCGTCCTCATATTTCTTTTCCGCTTCGGAGAGCAGAGTCGCATCCGAGAGCATCAGAATCAGAAGAGGAAGGTCATCTCCGACGCGGAAAGACTCCGCGTGATAGATCCGCCCGCCGAGCGTGACGGTCGCCGCATTCTCCCCTTCGGTATTCTCACCGCTCGGTGAAATGACCTCGGAGATTTCGCGGGAGATAAAATTCTCATCGGGCGGAAGAATGTTTCTCGCCGCATCGTTGTACCAAAGGATCTTTTCCCCGGCATTGAAGATAAAGACGGGATATTGCGTGTTTTTCAGCACGGTGATTCCCCGTTCCTCAAGGAGTTTTGCGATTCCCTCGTCGGGCGCCACTCTGGCATAAATTTTCTTGCGGAAGCCGAGAAGCGCAATCTCGCAAAGATACAGTGCCACTGCCGCCGGCGCGGAAAAATACAGCGGTACATCGCTGAGCGCCGTCAGGACAGCAAGCAAAAGCATATTGAAACAACCGAGGAAGACCGCGAGAGTTATCTCCGTGCGCGAGAGGGACGAAGAATCACTTACGGGAGTCTCATTGTTCATGTCAGTCTCCGTTCTGCCGTCTGTGCGACGGCTCAAGTAATCGAAATTTGTACTGTCGGCTACCGAACTTTATTCGGCGGGCGGGGGCGGTACCGCTCTTCGGCTCATCACCGTGTAAAACACGCCGAGAAAGGAGAATACCTCTGCCGCGAGTACACCGCCGAACAGGCAGAATATGATGAATACGGCAATTCCGAGCCCGTGATGACGCATGCGGTGAACGAGGAAAAGCGCGAATTTGAATCCGACATACGCAAACACCGCAAGGAAAATATAGAAGAGATTGTTCAGGGCAACGGCAAAATTGTTTTCCGAGTCCGAAAAGAACAGGGAGAGGAAAAACAGCAGAATGTAGAAGTAGGCGAACATCGTCGGCGGAAGGAAGGTAAAGCGACGGATTTTCGCGGGGTCGGCATCCGACCGACGCACCACCGAACCGAAGAGCTTGTACGCAATTCCGCAGAGGAAGAACGCGACCACCGTCAGAAACGCGACAACCAGCCTTGTGATCGAGAAAAAGAGCGCTTCCGCGGTCTCTGCCGTCACGGCAAAGACCGGAGTCCCGTCGGGCAGCGTCGTCGAGATCGAGGTCATTGCCTCAATAAACTGCGCCTTTTGCGTTTCCATATAGTCGGTATAGAAGCCGAACACTGCATCAAGCGAGGTCGACCCGACCTTCACGGCGGCAAGAATAAACAGGAGAAGGAGAATATGCACGGCAAAAAGCAGAGTTACGCAAAGCGAACTCTCCCACTTTCCGAGCCCGACGCGGTAAAGCTGTGCGATCGTTGCCCCGATGAGAAAGATAAACGCCGCGGCGAGCACCGCCGCGTAACCGAGAAACGCCGATGCACCGATGGTAACGACGGGAAAAATCAGCGAAATCACCTTTCTCTTTTCATAGAGAAACAGCACCGCGTACAGCGCCGCCGCGATCGGAAGAAAAACATCCGAAAGCAAAAGGACAAAAAGGCAGAATATCGCCGTCATGGCGGTGATAAGAATAAAATAATTTCGCTGGTTGATGGACGGTCTGATCTCCGGTTGCATGGCGACCCGCCTTTCGGAATTTGATTTTGCGCGGAAGACACAGGTGCGTTTTCGGATGCGGCACCCGCCGGCGCAAATTCCCCACAAAGAGGATTGAATTATTATATCATATTTTATATTATTTGTAAAGGACAAACCCGAAAATAATTGATAACGAAGTGTAAATTCATGAAAATCCCCGAAATTTACAAAATTTTATTGCAAACCGATCGAAAATGATGTACAATATTTTGAAGAACACCGCGCTATCTGTGAAAAGCATGCGGACACGCCCCCTTTCCCGTGCTTGCTTTTCGCTTCCCGATTTTATGAAAGGAGATCTGTATGAAGGAAACCGTCATTACCGAAAAGACTGCAGTCGACGCACTGGACGGCGTCGGCAAGCGGCGGGCGGAATTGCTCGCGAAGCTCGGGATCGTGACTCTCGGCGACCTGATCTCCTATTATCCGCGCGCTTATGAAAAACGCGGTGATATCCGTCTGCTCGGCACCGCTCCGACCGACACCCCGGCGGCGTTCCTTCTCACCGTCGCGACGGAGGTCTCGGTCACGATGATCCGCCGCGGGCTCACCATTGCGAAGTTCCGCGCCTTTGATGAGAGCGGTTCCGTCTCGGTCGTCTTTTTCAACGCGCCTTACATCAAAGACATTTTCCATACCGGCTCGCACTTTCGCTTCTACGGCACACTGACCTATCAGAAAAAGACGGCACAACTCGTCAACCCGAAATATGAGCCTTATATCGAATCGGTGCCGCTGCCCGATTTTATCCCCGTCTATTCCCTGACCGCCGGCATCTCCTCAAAAATTCTTGCCTCTCTTGTCCGCTCGGCATTTGATAAGCTTCTTCCGACCTTCCGCGATCCTCTCCCGGAAGATATCCGCCTCGCCCACGGACTTCCGACATTGACCTACGCGGTTGAAAACGCGCATTTCCCCACCACCGAGGACGCGCTGTCCCGCGCGATCCGACGGCTCGCTTTCGATGAGATGTTTTTCTTCGCGCTCGGGATTTCCCGTGCCGCGGGCGAGCGTACTTCGCGTGTCGGTATTACCTTTCCGCCCTGCCGGGTGGAGCCGTTCCTCGCTCTTTTGCCGTATGAGCTGACCGCCTCGCAGAAGGCGGCGGTCAACGACATCTACCGTGATATGACGCGGAAGAATTCCGCGGGTGTCACCCCGCCGATGTCGCGGATTCTTGTCGGCGATGTTGGCTCGGGAAAGACGGTCTGTGCCGCTCTCGCAATCTATTTTGCGCTGAAGGCGGGATATCAGGCGGCACTGATGGCACCGACGGAGATACTCGCAAGGCAACATGCCGCCGACCTTGCCCCCCTGTTTGAAAAGCTCGGATTCCGCACGGAGTTGCTTCTCGGCTCCACGACCGCAAAAGAAAAGCGGAGAATCTACGACGCCGCGGCAGAGGGAAGCTCGCACCTTCTGATCGGCACGCACGCCCTCCTGTCGGACAAACTGATTTTTTCCTCGCTCGGTCTGGTCGTCACCGACGAACAGCATCGCTTCGGCGTTCTTCAGCGCGCCGCCCTCAGAGAAAAATCCGAGGCGCCGCACCTTCTCGTTATGAGTGCGACGCCGATTCCCCGTACCCTCGCGCTCGCTATGTACGGCGACCTTGATGTTTCACGGATTACCGAACTGCCGAAGGGCAGACAGCGGGTTGACACTTTTGTCGTAAACGAGAGCTACCGCGACCGTCTCAATGCTTTCATACAAAAACAGGTCGCAGATGGCGGACAGTGTTATATCGTCTGTCCCTCGATCGAGCCTGCGGAAGAGGAAGAAGACGCCGTCAGACTGGAACGCCTCGGCGAACGCATGATTCCCGAGCGCGATCTTCACCTGAAAAACGCCGTCGAATATACCGCCGATCTGAGACGGGCACTCCCCGGTCTGACGATTGAGACTTTGCACGGCAAAATGCGTCCTGCAGAAAAGGACGGCATCATGTACCGCTTCTCCCGCGGGGAGATCTCCGTTCTCGTATCCACCACCGTCATTGAGGTCGGCGTCAATGTGCCGAACGCCTCTTTGATGATTGTCGAAAACGCGGAGCGCTTCGGACTGTCACAGCTCCATCAGCTGCGCGGCAGAGTCGGCAGAGGCACGAGAAAATCCTATTGTATTCTTGTCTCCGACGCGAAGGGGGACATCGCACGCGAGCGGCTGGAAACCATGCACACGACCTATGACGGATTCGCCATCGCGGAAAAAGATCTGG
>CALAFS010000034.1 GCA_937892405.1 uncultured Clostridia bacterium | reverse complement strand
GACAGACAGACAGACAGACAGACAGACAGACAGACAGACAGACAGACAGACAGACAGACGCAGAATTACGCCTTACTTCCGGATCATTATCCGCAGAAAAGTGTAACGGCGTCATGGGAGTCCCCATCACATTCCTCGACAAATTTAGCCCCGATCAGTTCGAGATTATCGGAATTGCAAACAGTGCAAGATGGATCGGCGACTTCCCATGCTATACAATCATTAACGGTAAACGAATCTACAACAGGATACTTGTCCGTCAAAAGAAGTTGTAATGGTATCATGGGCGTGCCGATTACATTTTTGGACAAGTACAATCCAGAGCAGTTTGAAATTATCGGGCACGAACACGATTTGAATGGCGACGGCGGAAAAGGAATATCGCATGGACAGTTTGAAGTGAACGGAAAGGGCATGTATAAAAGAATTTTAATCAAAAGGAGACGATCATGAAGATAGAGCCGAAACAAATTAAAGTCAGGGAGATCTTTGACAGTTATGTCGACAATGGGGACGATGGCGTTTTCGCTTACGGGGGAAAACTTGCTATTCGTCCGGCATACCAAAGAGAATTTGTCTATAATGCGGAGCAGGCAGAGGCGGTGTTACATACAGTGCTTCATGGGTTCCCGTTAAATGTTATGTATTGGGTAAATATCGGCGGTGATCGGTATGAGGTTCTCGACGGTCAGCAAAGGACGCTTTCGGTCATGCAATATCTGAAACATCAATTTCCGATCACGATCGACGGAAAACGCTATTATTGGGACGCACTGCCGGATGATAAGTATCAGGCGATCATGAATTATGATTTCATGATTTACATTTGCGAAGGAACAGAGTCCGAAAAATTGGAATGGTTCCGCGTCGTGAATATTGCAGGCGAGAAGCTCACGGATCAGGAACTCAGGAACTCAGTTTACACCGGGCAATGGCTTTCTGACGCAAAGCGCTATTTTTCAAAGCGAAATTGTGCGGCAAAGCTACTTTCGGAGCGTTATATTACCGGGGATCCGAATCGACAGGAATTGCTCGAAAAAGCATTGCGCGGCATTTGTGAATTTCAAGGGATTCGTGAAATCACCGAGTATATGGCGGCGCATAAGTCGGATTCCGACGCCGATGAACTGTGGCAATATTTTCAAGATGTCATTCATTGGACGGAGAAAATTTTCCCCGACTATCAGCCGGATATGAAGGGACTTGACTGGTGCCACTTTTATAATATCTATCACACGCGTACCTACAATTCTTCCGTGATGAAAAGTGAGGTGCAACGCCTCCACGCGGACGAGGAAGTGCAAAAGAAGAAGGGAATTTATGAATACCTTTTATGCCGTGACAACGATCCCTATGCGGGACGCCTTTTGAATCTTCGGGCATTTGACAATCGGGATAAAATGACGGCGTACACACGGCAAAAGGGGATTTGTCCGATCTGCGGAAAACATTTTGCATTTTCCGAGATGGAGGGCGATCATATCAAGCCGTGGAGTCAAGGCGGAGCGACAGTGCTTGAAAATTGTCAGATGCTCTGTCGGGAGTGCAACGCGCGGAAAACCGATAAATACTAAAGTTTATAAAAGCGGTGCGGCAATTACTTGCCGCACCGCTTTTATAAACGCCGCATTTGTAACTTAACCTTCATGCCCGGTGCGTTCGATGATGTCGTCCTGCAGGCTTTCCGTGAGTCTTACGAAATAGTCGGAGAAGCCGGAGACGCGCACGCGCAGGTTCTTGTAGTTTTCCGGTGTTATCTTCGCGGCGAGAAGTTCTTCTCTTGAGACATAGTTCAGTTGAAAATGAACGCCGCCATTTTGAAAATAAGTTTCAAAAAGATCTACGGTTTTCTCAAAGTTTGCATCGTTTTTGATCAATGCCTCATCGAGCGAAATGTTTGTCACCGTGTTTCCGCACGCAATGCCGGTGGGATCCGCACCTGCGACGGCATTCAGCAGAGCGGTCAGCCCTTCTCGATCTTTGCCTTCGCTCTGTCCGATACCGAATTTGAGCATATCGCCGGCAGCTCTTCCGTCCGGCGTTGCTTTGGTGTATTCTCCGAACCATTTGTGATGCTCGTTGTATCCGAGCAGATCGCCGACCAGCCACGGATAGCCGAAGAGATTTTTCTTCCCGTTCAGAAGTTCGTAAAAGGTATGGTAAAGGTTTTTGGCAACGCCGTTTGAGAGATCGTCGTCGTTCCCGAAAAAACAGGCGGTTTTCAGAATCCTTTGCCGCAAATCTTCGTAGCCGACCCAGTTTTTCTGTAAAGCGTCGATCAGCTCTTCCATGCCGACCGTCTTTTCTTCAAAGACAAATTGCTTCACCACGCAAAGGGAGTCAATCACATTCGTGATTCCGATCAACTCCGGAGAAGCGATCGCGTAATTTCCGCCGCCCTGCGTCATGCTCTTCGCATGTTCAAGGCAATCTTTGAAGAAGGGGACGGAAAGATAGTTGACATCTCTTGCCCGCACTTCGTTGTACTTGTTGTCGTAGTCAAAGATTCTTTCGAGGTCTTCCGAAAGTTCTTTTTTGAAAAGTTTGTAAAACTCTTCATAGCTTTCGACTTTTTTCGTTTCATCGGCTTTTCTGTGAAAGAGCGTCTCCACGCAGTGAAGAATGTTCCCATGCGAGTTGCTCCCCGAGATCGCCCCCTCGAACGCCGGTTCGTTGCATCCGACGGTGGTGTACGCGACGGCTCTTTCATAGGGGAATCCGCAGATTTCGGTATAGCATTGGATTCGCTTTTCGTCATTGGTGAAGGCAATGCGCTTCATAGGATCCCGTCGTTCGCAATCCATCATAAAGCGAAAGACTTCGTGCTTTAATTTCTTCGTCCACCGGAGCGTGATCTGCGGTGCATAGGTCGGAAGCTCGAGCAGGCTTTCGACAATCAGTGCAGAAAGCTCGTTGAACCCGTCCTTACCGTCGGGAAGGTAACCGCCGATACAGAAATGCGACTCGCCGCCGCGGGTGAAGATGTTCTGATCCGGTCGTGTCTTTGCCTGGAGCATCAGAAAGAGCTCTTGCAGATACTCTTTTGCTTTTTCTCTTGTGAGCGTTCCGTTTTTTATTCCGTCCCTGTAAAAGGGAAGAAGATAGCGATCGGGCGTGCCGATACTGTCGGGATCCGCACTGTAACAGAGGTAAACGGTGAGAACCGCCTCGTAAAAATCCCGCGGCTTGTGCTCCGGCACATGGAGGAGGGCGGCGGAGAGTCTTTCGAGGTTCTTCCGATATTCCGCATTTTCGGTTTTTTCGGAGAGCGCGAGTGCCCGTGCTGAGCACTTGTGCGCCCATGCAATAAGCGTGCGCATCACCTTGATTTCTCCGCGTAAAAACGCGGTTTCTTCGGGACTTTTGTGCGTTTTCATGGACTCTTCGGCGATCCCGATGATACCCTCCAGCCCGATGTTTAAGACTCTGTGATAGTCGGCGGTGGCGTGTTGCCACTCGCAGGTAGAAAGGTTTTCGATCGGCTTGAGATAGAAGGCACTCATCAGTGCCGCAGTCTCTTTGTGCCCCGGGCGGTTGAACGCATCACCGACCACACTGCCGTCACAACGGAAAAAGCCCGTCATTGCGGAATATTCCGTGAGCTTCGGCTCCTGATTCAGTATAAATTCGCAAAGGCGCTTGACCTCCCGCTCGGTTTTATCAAGGAACAGGTCGGTGCGGTCAAATTCTGTTTTGACGGGATCGACGAACATCTGTCCACTCAAGGTCAGCTCTGTCAGTTTTTCGATTCTTTCGGTCATGATAACTTCTCCTTATGGTAGATTGATTTTTCATCGCACCAAAAGCGCGGAAAGGTGCGCCATTTCTTCTTGGGAAGGAATGCGGAAGGATTCGCACGCCCGCCCGAGCGCCGCATACTTATGCTCGCCGAGCCTGTGATAGGGAAGACATTCGACAGAACGGGTACGAAGGGGTGCGAGAAAGTCCGCGATCTTTCCGATTTCTTCTTCCGTATCATTGAAGCCGCCGATCACGGGCACGCGGACAATGATGTCCGCCCGTCCGGAGAGTTTTACGAGATTTTCAAGGATCCGCACATTTGACACCCCGGTGCCCGCGAGGTGGAGTTTCTCGGTGATCGCCTTGACATCATATAAAAAGAGATCGGTGTAGGGCAGGATTTTCTCAAAGGCGGAAAAGGGAACATCGCCCGCCGTATCCACGGCGGTGGAAATGCCGTCTTCCTTACACATTTTCAACAGCTCGCAGAGCGCGTCAATCTGCAACATACATTCTCCGCCGGACACGGTGACGCCCCCGCCGGACTTTTCATAATACGCTCGATCCTTTGCCACGACCGAAAAGATTTTTCCGATCGGCATTTCCTCTCCGCACAGTCGCCGCGCGTCGGCGGGGCAGAAGAGCGCGCACCTGCCGCAAAGATCGCAGGATAAGAGACGGTGCGGACAGACCTCGCGGCATTTTCCGCATCCCTTGCAGTTGTTTTTATAAAAGAGAAGCTCCTTTTTTGCAAGTTGGCTTTCCGGGTTGTGGCACCATCGGCACCGAAGATTGCACCCTTTGAAGAAAACGGTCGTGCGGATCCCGGGACCGTCAACAAAGGAACCTCTCTGAATATCGAAAACGGTTGCAGTCATAATACCTCCGGATACGATCTGTTTTCTGCTCACAGAATATCATAAAAGGGTGAGCATGTAAATATGCGCCTATACGATTTTATAATTTGTTACGGTCGGGTTGAATTGAAAAAGCAACAAAAAGTCAAAAAAACAGAATGAATTTTATAAATTATATTGAAAAGAGACAGCGGGAGTGATATACTGTATGAGGGAGGGGAATATGAGACTGTTTGAAGACGAGTGCATCAATATCACGCGCATTTTCACGGTAGGAGAATTCCGCGTGTGTGCCGAAGATGAAGAAACTACGGAATACAGTTCGCTATTGAACACTTACGAGTTGATCTTTATTTTGGAAGGGAACAATACGACAAGGGTCGACGATACCGTGATAGAGGATCTGCCGGGCAGCGTTCGCTATCTGCCGAAAGGACAGATGCGAGGCACTTATACCGTGACGCGCCGCATACCGTCGAGGTGTATCGACATCTTCTTCGATACCGATTCTGTAATGCCAGACCGTGCGCTTTCTTTTCGGGATCTCGGCGGACTCAAGGATCGCTTTCTCAAAATCTATCATATTTTTAAGAGCAAGCGCCCGGGATATTATGTGCAGAGCATGCAGGCAATGTACGAGATCATCGACGCTCTGCGTAAAGGCGGCGAGGAATATCTCACCTCCGTGACCCGCGCGCAAATGCGGAAAGCTTATGATTACCTTCTTGAAAATTACCGCAACCCGAAATTTGACTATTTGGCACTCTGCGATGTCACGGGATTAAAATACTCACATTTCAGCGAACTGTTCCGCAAGACCTATCGCATGTCGCCGAACCGATTGGTGACGGATATGCGGATCGGCTACGCAAAAGAGCTACTCGTTACTTCGCGCTATTCGGTGGGGGAGATTGCGACGCTCTCGGGCTTTGAGAATGTCTATTACTTTTCTTCCGTATTCAAGAAGAAAACCGGTTTTTCACCGACCGGGTATCTTGCATCGCTTACCGCTAAAAATAATGGTGAATTCCCAATGTAAATTCCCCTTCAAATTCCACTGTGGAATTTACTTTGGGAATTCACTCG
>CALAFS010000033.1 GCA_937892405.1 uncultured Clostridia bacterium | reverse complement strand
TCGTCTCCCACCTGCCGAAGCCGAGGGGACGGAAAAGCACGGCGAGCGCTCCGCCGATCTTCGCGAGGATCGAGGCACCCGCGTCCTCTCCGACAGGGTACAGCCCGAGGTCGAAGCTCGATAAAAACCAGATCAGCACCGAGGAAAGCAGAATGACGGTGAACGCCTTTTGCAAAAAGTCCTTCGCCTTCTCCCACATCAGAAGAAACACGCTCTTCGCCGAAGGGAAGCGGTAGTTCGGCAGCTCCATGACAAAAGGCACGGGATCCCCGCGGAAGGCGGTGTGCTTCAGCACCGCGGCAGAGAGAATCCCGACGAGCACGCCGAGAAGGTAGAGTCCCGCCATTACGGCAACCTTCAGAAGCGCGCTGTCAAAGAGAAAGTTGACGAAGAAGAGATAGATCGTCATCTTCGCCGAGCAGGACATGAAAGGGGTCAGCAGGACGGTCATGCGTCGGTCGCGCTCGGAAGAGAGCGTGCGCGTCGCCATGACGGCGGGCACCGTACAGCCGAAGCCGATCAGCATCGGGACAAAGCTCCTGCCCGACAGCCCGATTTTACGGAGCGGCTGATCCATGACGAAGGCAATGCGCGCCATATATCCCGTATCCTCGAGAATCGAGAGGAAGAAGAAAAGCACCACAATGTAAGGGACGAAGGAAACGACACTCCCCACTCCGCCGAAAATGCCGTCGACGACAAGACTGCGGATCACGGGGTTGACATACGCTGTGGCAAGCCATGTGTCGACCACCTCGCCGAGCGCACCGATCCCCGCCTCGAGAAGATTCGAAAAGAAGTCGCCGATCACGGCGAAGGTCAGGGTGAAGACGGTCAGCATGATGAAGAGAAAGACGGGAATGGCGAAGACCTTGTGCGTCAGCACGCGGTCGATCGCGAGACTGCGCCGCCGCTCGCGGCTCTCGTGACATTTGACGACGGTCCCGGCACATACCCGCTCGATAAAGTCGTAGCGCATGGCGGCGAGCGCCTCGTGGCGGTCGAGCCCCTCCTCGCGCTCCATCTCGAGCACCGAGTGCCCGATCATTTCGCGTTCGTTTTCGTCAAGGGACAGCCGCGCGACGATGTCCCGATCCTCCTCGATCACCTTCGTCGCGGCGAATCGCGCCGGCATACCCGCCCGCACCGCATGGTCTTCGATCAGATGTGCCACCGCGTGAATACAGCGGTGGATCGGACCCGCGGGGCAAAAGTCGATGCGCTTCGGCTTCGTCCCGTTCTTTACTGCGGAAATCGCGCGGTCGATCAGCTCGTCGACTCCCTCGTTCTTTGCCGCGCTGATCGGCACGACGGGAATGCCCAGCTCTTCGGAGAGCTTGTCGATCTCGACCGTACCGCCGTTCTCCCGCACCTCGTCCATCATGTTGAGGGCGAGGACGGTCGGCAGTCCGATCTCGAGGAGCTGGAGGGTCAGATAGAGGTTGCGCTCGATATTCGTCGCGTCGACGATGTTGATGATCCCGTCGGGGTGCCCGTTCAGGAGAAAGTCCCGCGTCACGATCTCCTCGTTCGTATAAGGGCGCAGGGAATAGATCCCCGGCAGGTCGACGACCGTCGCCTCCGCGTGCCCGCGCACCGTACCGCTCTTTTCGTCCACGGTGACTCCGGGGAAGTTGCCGACATGGCGGTTCGCTCCCGTCAGACGGTTGAAGAGGGTGGTCTTGCCGCAGTTCTGATTGCCGATCAGGGCGAAGATCATACGGCGTCACCTCCCTCGTCGGGTCGGATTTCGATTTTTGCCGCGTCCTCGCGGCGCAGAGTCAGCTCGTAGTCGCGCAGACGGATTTCCATCGGGTCGCCGAGGGGCGCGATTTTTACCATGGTCACCCGCGTGCGGGGCAGGATTCCCATGTCGAGAAAACGGAAGCGAAGCTCCCCCTCGCCCCCGACCTTCGTGACGACGGCGCTCTTGCCGACGGATAGTTTATCAAGTGTCATTCTGTCCTCCGGGGGCGTCGCCCGATCTGCACGATGCCCCTGTTTTTGTTATTTGCAAAAAAAAGTTAGTCCGATTTAACTTTTCGCAAAACAGTATAGCAAAAAAGCACGGTCGCTGTCAAGAGAAAAGAAAAAATTTTGCGTCGTTTTCCGCCCGCACCCCACAAAAATATTGACGAAAAATCGGAGGGATTTTTGTAAAAATCCACGAAGAAAAAATCCTTCTGCCCCGAATTATCGGAAGGGGAGAAAACGGGGGCGAAAAAATGACCAAAAACACCCCCGTTTTTTCGTGCATTTGTGACAGAGACGGAGAAAAAATATTTTTGCAAAAAATACTATATCTTGAGATTTCCACTTGACAAACTCACAACATGTGGTATAATAGGGATAGTCGCCGAGCAACAAGGCGATGAAAAATCAAAAGGGGAGTGCGAGGGGAAACCCACGCCCTTCCATTCTATTATATACACGCACACAGGAGAAAAGACGATGAAACTCATCAAGAGAAACGGTTCGGAGACCGTATTCAACCGTGAGAAAATCGCGGCGGCGGTCACGAAGGCGAACGAGGCGGTCGGCGAGAGCGACAGACTCTCCCCCGAGACCATCGAAGAGATCGCTCGCAATGTGGAGGGACAGTGCCGGAAGATGCGGCGCTCCGTCCATGTCGAGGAGGTGCAGGACCTCGTCGAACGGGAGATTATGAAGAAGGGCGCCTTCGCCCTTGCCAAGGCATATATCACCTACCGCTACAAGCGCGCGCTGGTTCGGAAAGCGAATACCACGGACGAAAAGATTCTCTCCTTGATCGAGTGTAACAACGAGGAAGTCAAACAGGAGAATTCCAACAAGAATCCGACGGTCAACAGCGTACAGCGCGATTACATGGCGGGCGAGGTGTCCAAGGACATCACGAACCGCCTTCTTCTTGCCCCCGACATTGTCAAGGCGCATGAAGAGGGATTGATCCACTTCCACGACGCCGACTATTTCGCACAGCATATGCACAACTGCGACCTTGTCAACCTCGAGGACATGCTCCAGAACGGCACGGTCATCTCCGGCACCATGATCGAGAAGCCGCACAGCTTCTCCACCGCCTGCAACATCGCGACGCAGATCATCGCGCAGGTCGCCTCGAACCAGTACGGCGGTCAGTCGATCAGCCTGACACACCTCGCGCCCTTCGTGCAGATCAGCCGCGAGAAGATTCAGGCAAAGGTGCGCGCCGAGCTTGCCGAGGCGGGCGTCTCGGACGAGAAGATCATCGCGAAGATCACCGAAGAGCGCCTGCGCGACGAGATCCGCCGCGGCGTTCAGTGTATCCAGTATCAGGTTGTCACTCTTCTGACGACGAACGGACAGGCTCCCTTCATCACCATCTTCATGTACCTCGGCGAGGCGAAGAATGAGCAGGAGAAGGCAGACCTTGCCCTCATCATCGAGGAGACGCTTCTTCAGCGCTATCAGGGCGTCAAGAACGAGGCGGGCGTGTGGATCACCCCCGCGTTCCCGAAGCTCATCTATGTCCTCGAAGAGCAGAATGTGCACCCCGATTCAAAGTATTATTACCTCACCCGCCTTGCCGCGAAGTGCACGGCGAAGCGCATGGTTCCCGACTATATCTCCGAGAAGATCATGCTGCAGAACAAGATCGACAAGAACGGAGAAGGGCATTGCTACACCTGCATGGGCTGCCGCAGCTTCCTCACCCCCTATGTCGACGAGAACGGAAAGCCGAAGTATTACGGCAGATTCAATCAGGGCGTCGTCACGGTGAACCTTGTGGACATCGGACTGTCCGCCGGCGGGGATATGGAGAAGTTCTGGCAGGTCTTCGACGAGCGCATGGAGCTTTGTCACAGAGCCTTGCAGGCGCGCCATGAGCGCCTCAGCGGCACGCTCTCGGACGCTGCGCCGATCCTTTGGCAGTACGGTGCTCTGACAAGACTCAAGAAGGGCGAGACGATCGACAAGTACCTGCACGGCGGTTATTCCACCCTCTCCCTCGGCTACGCGGGACTCTGGGAGTGCGTCTACTCTCTGAATCACAAGAAGCTGACCGAGCCGGAAGGCGAGGCGCTCGGACTCGAGATCATGAAAAAGCTCAATGAGTATACCGCGAAGTGGAAGGCGGAGGAGAACATCGACTATTCGCTTTACGGCACACCCCTTGAGAGCACGACCTACAAATTCGCGAAGTGCCTGCAAAAGCGCTTCGGCATTGTCGAGGGCGTGACTGACAAGAACTATATCACGAATTCCTACCATGTCCATGTCACCGAGCCGATCGACGCGTTCAAGAAGCTCGAGCTGGAAGCGAAGTTTCAGCTTCTCTCTCCCGGCGGCGCGATCTCCTATGTCGAGGTGCCCGACATGCAGAACAACATCGAGGCGGTTCTCGGTGTCATGCAGTTCATCTACGATCACATCATGTACGCCGAGCTGAACACCAAGAGCGACTATTGCCAGGTATGCGGCTACGACGGAGAGATCTCGATCGAGACTGACGAGGACGGGAAGCTCGTCTGGGAGTGCCCGAACTGCCATAACCGCGACCAGTCGAAGATGAATGTCGCGCGCCGTACCTGCGGCTATATCGGTACACAGTACTGGAACCAGGGACGCACGCAGGAAATCAAAGACCGGGTGCTTCACCTGTAAGCAAAAGGGGTTGCCCAACGGCAACCCCTTTTTGCCCCCCAAAAATTTCCGCTCCGATACCTTTCGGCACCAAGCATCAACATTTCACCCAGCCGAAATATTCGCGAAGTCTTAAGAAGCACGGTGCAATATATAAAGCCTCCCTTGTGTTTGTACTTCGGCAAGTCGAAATGTTCGCAAAATCTTAGGGAACGCGCGTATAATAAAGCCTCCCTTGTGTAAAGGGAGGTGGCTCGCGAAGCGAGACGGAGGGATTGTAAACGCATAGCAAACCCGACACGCAAAAATCTGTTCTGCCAAGCACCAAATAAATCCCTCACACCCGACAAACAAAAACCGAAAGGAGGACAGCATATGAAATTTTCGGGAATTTCCGTACCGCACGGACTGTTTCTGGCGCCGATGGCAGGCTTCACTGACCACGCCATGCGCGTCGTATGTAAAAGACACGGCGCGGAATATACCGTCACCGAGATGGTAAGCGCAAAAGCCGTAGTCTACGGGGATAAAAAGACCGCCGCCCTTGCGAAAATCACCGAAGAAGAAATGCCCTGTGCCCTCCAGCTGTTCGGAAGCGAGCCGGACATTCTCGCCCGCGCGGCAGAGATCATGAGCCGCGGGATTCCGGGTGGCGTCCCTCCGGTCGCTATCGACATCAATATGGGTTGCCCCGTCCCGAAGGTCTACGGTAACGGGGAGGGAAGCGCCCTCATGCGCGACCCGGAGAAAATCTATCGCATTTTTCTCGCACTGAAAGAGGCGACCGACCTTCCCCTGACGGTCAAGCTCCGCGCAGGGATTGACCCCGCGCATAAGAACGCGGCGGCATGTGCCCTCGCCGCCGAGGCAGGGGGCGCCGCCCTCGTCGCCGTACACGGCAGGACGAGGAGCGAGTTTTACGGCGGGCGCGCCGACCGCGCCGTCATCGCCGAAGTCAAGCGCGCCGTAAAGATCCCCGTGATCGCGAACGGAGACATCGCGACGGCAGAAGATGCCCTGAATATGCTCCGTGAGACAGGGGCAGACGGCGTGATGATCGGACGGGGCGCCGTCG
>CALAFS010000032.1 GCA_937892405.1 uncultured Clostridia bacterium | reverse complement strand
AGGAGATCGCCGGCGCTCTGACGGCACGCGACTACTGCGGTGTCATGACCTTCAGCGATACGACGAAGGAAGAGATCGACGTCATTCCGGTCGCCCAGCGCGAGAGAATCTATCAGACGATCGACGCGCTCAAACAGGCCGGCGGCGGTGGCGGTACCGTCTTCCGCAGCGCCATCAATGCTGCGGGCGGTGCACTGGCACCTCTTCCGGTCGAGCGGCGCCACATCGTCCTGATTACCGACGGTAACCCCTCCGATCACCTCGAGGAGACCTCGGCCGGCGATGAGAACGCCTTCGGCAGATACATTGATTATAACTATAATGTAAGAAACATTACCATGTCCGTCTTCACCGTCGGCAGAACCGCGAGCGTGGAAGAGATGAACAAGACCGCCGAGCGCGGTCACGGCACCCTTTACGACATTCCGCTCGGGGAGTTGGATAAGATCACGACCTACGCGAGACAGGATCTCGCCGCGGCGCAGATTGCAGAGCTCGCCGAAGGACTGAAAGTGACTCCCAAGATGCGGGATCAGTCTTCCGTCCTTGTCGGTATTGACTCCACGATGCAGATTCCCTCGCTCTCGGGTTACTACGGTACGAAGCTGAAGGACGGCGCGAAAGCCCCTCTCTTCTACGAGTACGTGCCGATTTATGCCGAGTGGAATTTCGGCGCCGGCAGAGTCGGCAGCTTCCTCTCGGATCTCGGCGGCGCGTGGTCGTCCGATTTTGTCACCGATGAGGTCGGTATCCGCCTTGTGAAGAACATTTCGGAGAGCCTCGCCCCCATGCAGGAGATTGAACCGGACAGACTCTCGATCACCGTCAGAGAAGAGAACGACAATTACACCTACCGTCTGAATGTGTATACCTCTCTCGGAGAGGGAGAGACCGTGGTCGTCACGGTAAAGGGCGAGTCGGAGGACGCGCTCCGCACCTACTTCGACGGCGTTCCCGTGACCTCGCTCGGCGACAACGTCGGTTTCACCTTCCGTATCACCACGGGCGGTGTATACAGAATCCGGATCGAAAAGCAGGACGCCGATGGCAATGTCACCGCCTCCCGCTCTCTGCTTGAGACCTTCTCCTATTCGGAAGAATACCGCAGGTTCCTGCCCGAAGAGCAGGGAAGCGAGCTTCTCGCCTCCCTTGCCGAAAACGGAAACGGAGAAGTGCTGACCGATCCCGTCGGCGCGTTCGCCGGATTTGCCAAGGTGTTCTCGGTCGTGACCGACCCCCGCCTTGTCTTCCTGATCCTTGCGATCCTTTGCGTTCTGATTGATGTCGCGGTCCGTAAGTTCAAGTTCAAGTGGATTCACGAGATCGTGAGAGACAGAAAGCGTGAAAAAGAAATGACAAAAGAAAACGGGACAACCGAAAATTGACCCGGAAAGGAAGGAAATCATTTATGAAACGCATATCGCGTGTGCTTCTTCTGTGCCTTCTTGTCGGCATGCTTTTCCTCCTTGCGGGTTGCGGCGGTGAGTCGCTCACGACGCCGGGAGGCGTCACGGTCGACGGGGTAAAGCTCACGCTCGACTGGCGTGCGGTGAAGAATGCCGCCTATTATACCGTGGAGATCACCTCCGCGGAGGGAACGGAGGAAAAAGACTCCGGTAAAAATACCTATTCGCTCGAACACCTGAAAGAGGGAGAGTACACCCTCCGGGTGAAGGCGGTTGTCAGCGGCTCCGACGAGGAGCATAAGGATTCCGACTGGTCGAAGCCCGTCACCTTCACAAGAGAGCATGAGACGGGACTGACCTTTACCCTGATCGCGAACGGCACTGCCTTCGCGGTCAGCGGGCTCGGCTCGGCGGAAGGGAACATCACCGTCCCCGATGTCTACCGCGGACTTCCCGTCACAGCGGTCGCCGACCGCGCCTTCTATAACAAGAACGCCCTGACGGGCGTCACCCTCGGGGAAAACATCACCTCGATCGGAAAGCAGGCGTTCGCCAACTGCTCCTACCTCACCTCCGTCAACCTGCCGGAAAACCTCCTCACCATCGGGTCGCAGGCGTTCCAGAGCTGCCGCGTGCTTGAAACTGCCGTGGTCATTCCGGACGGCGTCACGCTGGTCGGGGCACAGGCATTTGAATATTGCCGTAAGATCCCGTCGGTCACCTTCGGCACCGGCGTCAGAGAGATCGGGGAAGGCGCCTTCGGCGGTTGCGAGGCTCTTGTGAGCCTGACCCTTCCCGATACCGTGAAGACCATCGGCGAGAGCTCCTTCTCCCGTTGCACCTCCTTGAAGAGCGTCACGATCGGCAACGGCATCGACACCCTTCCGAAGGATTCCTTCCGCGCCCTGAGCGCCCTTACCTCCGTGACCCTCGGCACCGGCGTCAGAGAGATCGGGGAATATGCCTTTGCCGATGGCACCTCCCTTGCGTCCGTCTCCCTGCCCGACAGTGTGGAGACGATCGGCGCCTATGCCTTCTCGGGCTGTTCCGCCCTTGCTGATGTCTCCCATGTCAGCACCTCGCTCTCTTCCATCGGGCGCGATGCCTTTGCCGGCACCGCTTTCTTCAACGATGAGGCGGCGGATACCGTCTATATCGGGACATGGTTTGTCGGCTGCAAGAGCGGCGACATGCAGAAAAATTCCGTAAAGGACGGCACGGTCGGCATCGCCGATTACGCCCTCGCCGGGTGTGAGAAGTTCGGCGACGCCCTGATCCTGCCGAACAGCGTGAAATACATCGGCGCCTACGCCTTCTCGGGCTGTACGAAGCTCAATGTTGCCGTCATCGGCAGCGGCGTCACCGTCCTCGGCGAGCGCGCCTTCTCCGGTTGTACGGGACTTTCGCGTATGATCCTCGGTTCTTACCGCTCGGGCAACAACGCGGGTCTTGACGAGAGCAGTCTTCTCACTATCGGAGACTATGCCTTCCGCGGGTGCGCGAACCTCTCGGCAATCGACATTCCCGACACCGTTGAAAAGATCGGTATGTTCGCCTTCCGTGACACCGGCATGTATACCTCCGCTACCCGCGATGTGTACGCGGGCAGATGGTATGTCGAATGTAAAGCGGACGACGCCTTCGGCGCGGTCGCCGTCAACGACGGCACGGTCGGCATTGCCGATTATGCCTTCTACCGTTGCAAATCGGTTACCTCGGTGAAGATCCCCGACAGCGTGAAGACGATCGGGCGCGGCGCCTTCTATCAGTGCCTGACCCTCTCTTCCGTGACGCTTCCCGCGATCCTGACTGAGATCAAGGACTATACCTTCTATCTTTGCGAAGAGCTGATTCTTCCCGAGCTTCCTCTGACCCTGACCCGGATCGGACGCAGTGCGTTCTATAAGTGTCAGCTCATCGCGGCAAACGCGGAGGACAGTGCACGGCGCCTCGTGATTCCCGACGGCGTCACTGAGATCGGCGACTACGCGTTCTACTATTGCACCTTTACCTACGATGACCGCACGACAGCCGAGAAAGTGCCCGGCGGTATCAAAACGCTGGTTCTCGGCGAGAGCGTCGTGAACATCGGCACCCATGCCTTTGCCGGCATCGTGACACTTGAGAATGTGACCTTCGGCACCTCCGTGAAGACGGTGGGGGAGAAAGCCTTCTATAAGTGCACCGCACTGAAAACGCTTGAACTCAACGAAGGACTTCTCACGATCGGCACCCGCGCCTTTGCCCGCTGCGAGGCACTCGAGAGCATCGCGCTCCCCGCCTCCATGACCGAGGTCGGCGCCTACGCCTTCTACCGTTGCGGGAATGTGAAGAGCATTTCGCTCGGCGGTACGACCGCCATCGGCGAATCCGCGTTCCTCGGGCTATCCGCTGTTGAGGAGCTGGCACTTCCGTCGACGCTCACCACCATCGGCAGACAGGCGTTCCGCGGTATGACTTCTCTGAAATTTGTCTATTTGCCAACAACAGTTAGCAAAATTGGCGCACATGCCTTCTACGGTTGCCGCAGCCTTACCCTCTATGTAGCGGCAGAGAGTGATCCCGAAGGATATGATCCTTACTGGAACTCCTCCTATCGTCCCGTCGCATATTCCGTTACGGTCGACGACGGCGGCAATATCCTCTCCTTTATGACGGCAGAGGGCGGCGTCACCAATGTCAATGCCGTGACACGGCTCTCCGCCCCCGCGCGTGAGGGCTGCACCTTCTCCGGATTTTCGACCTCCGCTTACGGCGCACCGGAGTATACGGTGGATACGCTTGCTACCGCTCCCGCCGGCACCCGTCTCTACGTTGTCTATACCAAAGATAACTGATTCTCCCAAGAAATAGCAAAGCGGACCCCTTCGGTTCGGTTTCCTATATTTTCTACTTTCATTCAGAAAGGAACACAGCATGATGAAAAAACTCACCGCCCTTGCGGCAACCCTCCTTCTGACGCTCGGGGTACTGCTTCTCTGCACCTCCTGCGGCTCGGTGAAGGAGCTTTCCGTGGATAAAGACCACCTGCCGCAGACCGTATTTGTCGAGGGGAACGACCTCGATCTGTCGGCAGGACAGCTCCTCGCCGACGATAAGACGGTTTCCCTTACCGATCCCGAGGTTTCGGTGACCGGCTATGACAAGAATACCGTCGGAAAACAGACCCTGACCATCTCTTATAAAGGGAAGGAAACAAGCCTTGAGGTCACGGTTACCCCCCGCTTCCAGCCGGCGGAGAGCTATCTCTACTTTGTCGGTGAAACGATCGATGCTGTCAGCATCCGCCTGCGCGTGACGCGGGACGACGGCACGAACTTCTCGGTGTCCGTCGGCGACGAGGGCGTTGAGGTAACGGGATTCAGTACCGACACGGCGACCGACGCTCTGCGTCTGAACGTTGCCTGCCGCCATGACAATACCGACTATACCGGTAGCTTCACGGTCATCGTCGCGGATCCCACCGTCAGCTTCAAAAAACCGAGAAAGAGCGCCTACGGTAGCCATGAGCTGACGCTCGATGTCACGGGCGCCTCCCTCACTCTGAAGAACGCGGACGGCAAGGTCACTCGCAACATTTCCTCGGACGCTCTTACCTTCACGGGCTACGATCCTGCATCCGTTACGGCGGAGAACCCCTCTGCCACCGAGACGGTGAAGGCGATGTGGCACGGTCGTGAGATGGCGACCTTCGATGTCACCGTTACTTACAGCGACGTCTCCCGTGTCAAGGACGCAGCGAAGACTCTCTCCGCGATTGACTGGTCACATTACGAGTATCCCACGGACGGAAAGATGTATCAGCCCGCCGGCGTTACCGACGCGGACGGAAAGCTCGCGATGAGCGCACTGGAACTCTACTACTCCCTTTCCGCCAAGGACGCGGACTTTGTCATGCCCGCGGAGCTTGACTCCATCGCCCGCCTCGCGATCATCTACGGCTACAACGAGTTTTACGCCGCGATCAAGCGCGCGTATGCCGATGTTTTCACCCTCGCGCTCGACGGCGGCTCCGTCTATCTTGAATACACCTGCGACACGATCGACACCGCACGTGCGGGACTGGCAAAGCTCGCCGCCGCGGAAGACGATGATACCAAGCTTATCTTTAAGTACGGCAACCTTCTGAAAAACGAAAAGCTGAGCGAAAAATGCGGCGAAACCGTCATCTATCAGGGCGCCGAAATGAACGGACAGGTAGTCGATCTCGCGGTCGGACATCTGATGACCATCATGTACGACTCTTCTTTCTTCCTGAAGATCGAACATGTGCTCGAGAAGATGATCGCGATTCCCGACCTTCTCACGGTTCCCGCCGTCTGGACGGCGGACACCCTCGCGACCTACGCCGATTCGATTGAAGCGGTTTACACGAAATTCGTCGAGATCAGCCTCAGCGACGCGACCGACGGCGGCATTTACGGCATCGTCAACAGCTGGCGCGAAGGACACGATGTCTTTGAAATCCTTTACCGTTATTATTATGGTGTCAGCAAGGACACCGATACCGACGTTTCCGAGGCGGCACTGAAGAAGATCAACAAGATGGTCGACTTCTATCTTCCGGGACCCCTTGAGGATCTCCGCACCTCTGTGCTTTCCGCGACCCTCGTCCAAAGATATATGGCATCGGGCGCACAGCAGGCGCAGTACGGACAGTTCCCGGCGCTGATGGAGAGCACGATGTTCTTCTCCTACTATCAGGACGCGACCGAGCAGATCGCCGCACTGATTGAGGAAGGCGACGAGATGTACATCTTCCTGTATGCGAACGTCTTCGCACAGTCGGTTCTCTCTCTCCAGGTCGGCTCCTACGGCTACTACGCTCTTCAGAGCACTTCCGCCTTTGATGACGACTGCCTCGCGATCATGAAGCAGTATCTTGCCGTGTGGGAAGCGTATGAAGAAGATCCCACCTATGCGAACACGACGGACTTTTCGACCAAGGTCGACGCGATGTTCCGCGCCTTCGTCGCTCTTCGTCCGAACCAGCAGAAGAATGTCCTTGCCACGATCAACTACCTCTACGGTTCGCTTGATTTCATGGCGCTCTACCCCTCGGAGAACGGACTGTATTCCGAGTTTGCCTCCTTCATTTACGCGAACTATGTCACCGCGCTCGGTATTGACCTGACGGCGGAAGAGGGAGATCCGAAGTATGACCTCTTTCTTGACCTCATGGCAGCGCTCGAGTGCTATGCGAACGGATTTTACAGCAACTTCGGTGAATTCATGAGCGATGCCGCGACCGTTTTTGCGACCCTTTCCGCCGACGATCGGACACTCTTCGAGTCGAAACTCGGTTTCCTCTACACCGACATGAAGGATAAATTCGCGAACTTCACGAAGAAGACCGAGGGCGAAGGGGAAGAGGAGAAGGTCACCTACGAATTCAACGGTGTCACCCTCACCGACGAGTGGAAAGCCGTCTTCGACGAGATGAACGGTGAGCTGACCCGTCTCTCGACTGCCGAGCAGTACATCGAGGGCATCCTCGCACAGCTGACCGGTCAGTCGACGCCTCTCTATCTCTCCTACCTTGCCTCCTTTGAGAGAGTCCGCCTTCTTGAGAACAAGATTCTCACCGAGGGCGACGATACCGTTCTCTTCTACTATTACAACCAGGTGGCGGCAGACGGCGAATTCCCCTCGTACAAGAGCGTCTACGACGCAAGAGGCAATTATCAGAGATATCTTATCCTCCTCGGTGTCGATGTCGACACGTATGAGGGCTTTGCCGCACTTCGTACCTTCCTTATGAACTACGCCGATTATTTCTGGACGATCGGACAGCTCATGAACGTTATGGATCCGCTCGCTTCCACATCGTCGTTCGAGCTGACGCCCGCCTCGCTGAAGGCGATGTTCGCCGCTTTCCGCGCTCTTTCCGCGGACGAAAAGTATATGATGCTCGGCATCGACTCTCTGAACCTCTACTACGGCGGACTCGAGGCATACTTCGCGACCGTCTGGCAGTCGAACACGAACCTTTCCAAACTCGCTTCCGCGCTTCTCGCGGTCGAGATCGCGTACATTACCTATGATGCGTACCCGGATGAGACTTACACGTATGAGGACGGCTCGACCATGACCACGAAAGAACTTGTGGTTACCTCGTGGGATTCCTTCCTTCTGGCACGCCGTTCGCTCGAGTCCGATGAGCTTACCATGTTCAACGAGTACTTTGACGATATGTACACCTACTATTACGATGTGTGCGAGGCTCTCGCCGCAGAGAACTGACACCGAAGGCTGACTTTACCTGAAATTTCCGCTCCCCGTAGGACAGAACCGGGGAGCGGAACATGCGAAATTCGGAGGAATTATGAAAAAAAGCAAGTTGCGCCTTCTGGCGTCCGCCCTTGTCTCGCTTCTGCTGTTTGCGAGCGTTCTGCTCGGTGTGGCGGCGAGCGCCTATGTGGCACCCGCGTCAGCGCTCGGCATGAGCGGGAAGCTGACGGAAGTCGGGAACATCGACCTTGATGAGATAAGAAAACAGTATCTCTCGGATGAGGTCAAAGAAGCCGAGCGCTTCTCCTATGAGGGAGACCGCTGGGTGATCGTAGAGCTGGAGGGCGAGTCTCTCTACGACCTCTACAAAAAATCGCAGGGCTATGCCGACTTCTCGGCGTACTGCGCGTCCGAGGAGGCACAGGCGGCAAAAGCCGCTCTGGAACAAAAGCATGCCGCGTTCCGCGACGAGCTGAACGCCGCCGGCATTTCCTATACCTATAAGTATTCCTATACCACCCTGACGAACGGTCTGGCGCTCCGCGTCAGCGCCGCAGACGGCAAGGCGCTGTCCCTTCGCGAGGGTGTCTCGGGCGTCTATTTCTCGGAGCGGTACGCCGTGCCGAAGGTAGCCGTCACCAACAACGCGAACGTCTATACGACGGGTATCTACAATGCGACAGGCATCTCCTATAAAG
>CALAFS010000031.1 GCA_937892405.1 uncultured Clostridia bacterium | reverse complement strand
TTCGATTGATGACTGCTTTTCCCTTTTCAATATGAATGGCTTTTGCGGGGCAGATCTGCCCGCACTTGTTACAGCCGACACATTCGGAACGCTTGAGTTTCGGACGGGAGGTCAGCGCCTTCGCCGCGATGCCGCCGAAAATATTCATCAGCACGCGATCGGAAGTCCCCGTGAAGCCGAGGCTGTGCCGGACGGAAACCGTCTTATAATCCGGGATATGGAAAGGGGTCGGATCGCCGAAAATGTCGAGCTCTTCCCATGTTGCGGGGATCAGTCCGCGGCGATACGCGGCATCCAGCGTCGGCACCTCGTCCTTCCCGAGTCCGATCAGAGAGGTAGCGAGGAGGTCGAGCTTATGCGGGGAGGTCGCGGCGAGAATCGCGCCGATCGCGCGCGGCGTGCCGGCGGTCGGACCGTTCCCTTCCATGCCGACGACCGCATCGCAGATCGCGAGGCGCGGTTTGAAATATTCGTTCAGATCGACGATCATATCGGCAAATTGCGGATAGGACGGAAAGCGGAAATGATACTCCGGCTTGACCGTCCCGGGGACGGTGCCGAAGAGATTTTTTGCCGCGCCCGAATATCCCATCATGCCGTGCGTCTTGAACTTGCAGACATCAATGATCGCGTCCGCCTTATCAAGGTAGGTGGTGTAGGTAAAGCGGCGCGCTTCTTTCCCTTCGGGAAAATCAGCGTCGCCGATCGAAAAGTCATCGTTCAGCTCTGCGCCGGCTTCCACACATTCCGAAAGTCCAGCCGCATGATAAATCCGATTCACAAACGCCGCCGTGTAAAGTCCGCCGGGCGAATCTCCGATGATCACGCGGGCACCGCGCGCACGGAGCATTTCGGTCAGTGCGGTCAAAATTTCCGGGTGCGTCGTCACTGCCTTGTCGGGCGTGGCAAAGCTGACAAGGTTCGCCTTCAGAATAACGGTCATGCCTTCGGTCACAAAGTCAAGACCGCCGACGGCGTCGACTGCCGCCTCTACCGCGGCGCGGACGGTGCTTTTTTCATAAGTCCCACAAGGGACAATAGCTACTTCGCTCATGAAATCTCCTTTCCGATGAGTAAGAAGAAAAAATCTCCGCGTGGCAAAATCCGCGGCGTCGAATAAGATGTAAAAGAATAAAAGAAAAATCGGGAACCTCGGCAAAGTCCGCCGAAGAGTCCCGAACTGTGAGGCGAAGCCATGCGTGAAGATACTTATTTTAACGGAACATTCGGAAGCCGTGAGGAAATCACGATTCCTCTCTCCGACCGTTCCCTCTACTTCGGTGATGCGGTCTATGACGCGGCGATCGGAAAGGGGCGGAA
>CALAFS010000030.1 GCA_937892405.1 uncultured Clostridia bacterium | reverse complement strand
AGCGTCTCGCAATGACGAAATAAGATTTCGTGAGAAAAGAGCGTTTGACTCGGGTTTCCCGTCAGACGCTCTTTTTCTTTCCGCACGGTTTCCTTACGGAAACACCGGAAAATTTTCAATTGTTCGATATTGCCGCTTTGGCGGCGTAATGAGAGGCGCGAAAGTAGAGCTTTTCTATATCGGTAACTTCCCGTGTTTCGCGCATAAATTTTCCTTAAAACGGGTCCCTATCCCGTTTTGGTTTCCTTACGGAAACACCGGAAAATTTTCAATCGTTTTGCCCCGCCGCTTTTGCGGCGTACAAGAGGAGGATTATGGCTGAAATTGAAAACTGTTCCGCCGTGCTTGTCGGTATGGCGGAGCGCTCTTCCGATCTTCCCGCGGTGGAGAGCAGTCTTGACGAGCTTGCGAGATTGCTCGATACGGCGGGCGGGCATGTCTATGCCCGTGTGATTCAGGTAAAGAGCACTTTTGACCCCCGCACCTGCATCGGTAGCGGTAAGGTCGCGGAGATCGCCGCACTTTGTCGCGCGGGCGGCGTGGCGCTGGTTGTCTTTGACTTCGAGCTTTCTCCCGCACAGATCCGTAATCTGGAAGAGGAGATCGGGGACGATGTCAGTGTCATCGACCGCAGTATGCTGATTCTGGATATTTTTGCCCTCCATGCGACAAGCGGGGAAGGAAAGCTCCAGGTTGAGCTTGCACAGCTCAAATACAGTGCGCCGCGCCTGACCGGCAAAGGGGCGTCTCTTTCCCGTCAGGGAGGAGGTATCGGTTCCCGCGGTCCCGGAGAATCCAAACTTGAGACCGATCGCCGTCATCTGAAAGAGCGGATCCGCGCCCTTGAAGGCGAGCTTGCCGAGATGGAGCGGAACCGCCTTGTCATGCGGCGTCAGAGAGATCGCTCCGGACTGCCGAAGATTGCGATCGTCGGCTATACGAACGCCGGGAAATCCACGCTTCTGAATGCGCTGACCGATGCGGGAGTGCTTTCGGAAGACAAGCTCTTTGCCACACTCGATCCGACGACACGAAAGCTGACGCTCCCGTCGGGGGAAAATGTGCTCCTGACCGATACGGTAGGATTTATCCGCAAGCTCCCGCACCACTTGGTTGAAGCGTTCAAATCCACGCTCGACGAGGTGCGTTATTCCGACATTCTGATGATTGTCTCGGACATTTCCGATCCCGAAGTGGAAGAGCATCTGCGCGTGACCGAGGCGGTCGCCGATGAGCTCGGCGCAAAAGACAAGCCGCGCCTTTATGTATACAATAAGTGCGACAGAATCGAAGGGCTTTCCCATGCTGCCCCGACGGAAAACACCGTCGCCGTTTCCGCAAAGGAAGGGCGCGGGCTGTATCTTCTCCTTTCCGCGATCGAAACCATTCTTCACGCAGGGAAGACGGATTGCCACCTGCTTTTGCCCTATACGGAACAGGGACGCCTTTCCGATCTTTACCGTGATTATGCGGTATTGTCGGTTGATTATGAGGAAGACGGGATCCGTGTCACCGTTCGCCTTGACGAAAAGGGCAGAGGCGCGTTCTCCGCGTTTCTTCTTCCGTAAGGGGGTATCATGGAGGAATATACCACCCTTCGTGAAGTCGGCACCTTCTCGTATGAAGAGAAGAAATCGGTCTTTATCGGCGACGCCGCTCCGGTGTCGACCGAGGAGGACGCGATCGCTTTTATCTCGTCGGTGAAAAAGAAATATCCCGACGCAAAGCATCATGTTTATGCCTATATTCTGCGGCAGAATTCCATCATGCGCTTCACCGATGATAAGGAGCCGCAGGGGACCGCCGGGCTTCCGACGCTGGATATTTTGCGCAAGGGCGGGATCTCGGACGCCGTGATTGTCGTGACACGCTACTTCGGCGGTACCCTTCTCGGAACGGGGGGACTTGTACGGGCGTATACCGCGGCAGCGGGCGGTGCTGTTCGCGCGGCGGGCATTGCCCGGTATTCGGTTTATACCTTCTGTGAGATCCGTTTGACTTACGCGGATTATCCGAAGGTGTCGGGGTGCTTCGGCGAGGATTTCCGTCTCTCCGATACAAAGTACGACGACGGCGTGACGGTGCGCGGAAGTCTGCAAAAGGCAAAATTCGATGACCTCTGTCTTGCGCTAACCGAGGCGACTGCAGGCAGGGCGAAGGTGAGTGTCGTTGACGAACGCTTCGACTGTTAAAAATATTTCAAAAAAAGTGCGGCAAAAAAAGGTTTTCACCGCACTTTTTCACTATATTAGGAGTAGAAAAATGACGGAAGGGGGCGATCGGTGTGATCCCGCGCGAGGTAATTGACGAAATTCTTTCCCGTAACGATATCGAATCTTTGGTCGGCAGTTATGTTTCACTGAAGCGCGCCGGCTCCAATCTGAAAGGACTCTGTCCCTTCCACAGTGAAAAGTCCCCCTCGTTTACCGTATTTCCGAAGGACAACAGCTTTTACTGCTTCGGTTGCGGCGTCGGCGGCGATGCGATCACTTTCGTCCGCGAGATCGAACATCTTGATTATCCCGATGCCGTAGCGTTCCTTGCCAAGCGGGTGGGAATCAATATTCTGCCCGATACCGATGCGCCGTCGGGCGGAGAACGGAAGATTGACAAAGAGCGGATTCTGAAGATGAATGTCGACGCCGCGAAGTATTATCATGCCGCACTCTTCGCGGAGAACGAGAAGGCGCGGGCGGCACTCCGCTATTTTACGGAAAAGCGCGCGCTTTCCATGGCGACGATCCGCCACTTCGGGCTCGGCTACGCACCCGACGGCTTTGATGTTTTTACAAAATATATGCTCTCAAAGGGCTATACGCACGAAGAGCTTGTTGCCGGCTTTCTGTCCGGCAAGAGCGAGCGCGGACATTACTACGACGCGTTCCGCAATCGTGTGATGTTCCCGATCATTGATGTCTCCGGGCGGGTGATCGCCTTCGGCGGGCGTGTCATGGACGATTCCCAGCCGAAGTACAAGAACTCGTCGGATACCCCGGTTTTCAAGAAGACAAGAAACCTTTTCGCATTGAATTTTGCAAGGCAAAGTTGTGCCGAGACCATGATTCTTTGCGAAGGATATATGGATGTCATCGCTATGCACGCCGCCGGTTTTACCAATGCGGTCGCGACACTCGGTACCGCCATCACCGCCGATCAGGCACGCCTGATGAGCCGGTATACGAAGAAAGTCATTATTTCCTACGATGCCGATGAGGCGGGGCAGAAGGCGGCGGTGCGCGCCATGCGCATGCTCGGCGAGGTCGGACTGGAGGTCAGTGTATTCAAGGTTCCCGACGCGAAGGACCCTGACGAATACATACGCACTTTCGGGAAGGACAAGTTCCGCGCCGCACTCGATGCGTCAAAGAGCAAGTTTGAATATAACACCGACCGCGTGCTGTCCAAATACAATCTCGATATTCCGCAGGAAAAGATCAACGCGATCGCGGAAATGTCCGAGATGATCGCAGGCTTCTATTCTGCGGCGGAGCGCGATGTCTATGTCCGCGCGGCGGCGAAGAAATTCGGCGTTTCCGCGGATGCGCTTTCCCGTGATGTGGAGCGGATCGTCAAGCGGAATGTGAAGACCTACGCCAAAGAGCAGACACAGAAGATCCGGCAGGAGACAGCGGGCTTTTCCGACAGGGTCAACGCCGATTTTGTCAAGGCACCGACCGTCGCGAAAAACGAAGAGAGCGTGCTGGGACTTCTTCTCCTGTTCCCGAACCACAGGCGAAAAGTCTTTGAAGAAAATATGCTTTCTGCCGAAGATTTTTTCACCGAATTCAACAAAAAAGTCTTTCTGTATTTGCAGGAAGCCTATAAAAACGGGGAAGATCCCGCTGCACGCATGAACGAGGTGTTCACCCCGGAGGAGATCGGCAGACTGACGAAAATCAAGCTCGCCCGCATGGAGCTGACCGACAACGGTGACGAGGTGCTCACAGACGCGGTCGCCGCGCTGAAGGCGTCCTATGCCAAAAAACAGGCGGAGGGAACGAACACATACGAAGGGCTGAACGCACTTCTCGCAAACATACGAAAATCAACGGAAGAATAAAACAAAAATGGAAGGAGATCGACATGAGTAACGAAAAGATCGAAGAGCTGATCGGTAATCAGCATGAAGGCATCGGCGATTCCGACATCATGAAAGCACTGGAGGACATCGACTACGACATTTCACAGTCGGACATCGACGGTCTGACCCCTGACGAGATCGACGGGGAGAACATCAAAGAGATTGAGCGCGATGTCGAAGCCTATGACACCGCGGAAAAGATGGAAAAGATCCTGACCCAGGAAGGACTTACCATCGACGACCCGGTCAGAATGTACCTGAAAGAGATCGGAAAGATCGCACTTCTGACGCCCGAGCGCGAGACCTACCTTGCGGAGCAGATTTCTCTCGGTAA
>CALAFS010000029.1 GCA_937892405.1 uncultured Clostridia bacterium | reverse complement strand
ACCCGACGGGCACACCCGTTATGCCGGGGCGCCCCTTGCCTATACCTTCGGGGAGATCGACGGGGTGAAGTCTTTTACCGTCGTCGACCTTGACGGAGAGGGGGAGGCAAGGATTTCCGAATGTGAGATCGCGCCGCTTCGCCCCCTGCGTGAGCTGCGCGGCACCTTTGCCGATCTGATCGCAAAGGAGGCGGACGCGACTGCCTATTACCGCGTCGTCCTGACCGACGAAGAGGATGTGCCGGACGCCCTCGCCGAGCTGCGTCTTCGCTTTCCTTACATCATGCAACTGATCTACGACAACACCCGCACGCGTGCTGCAGCGGCGCTTTCGTTCGATGAGGATCTTCCCCTCAGAGATCCCTTTACGCTCTTTTCGGAATTTTACGAACTTCAGAACGGGAAGCCCCTCTCCGACGAGGCAAAAGAGGTGCTGACGGAAACCATCGGGGAGGTGTTCGGACATGAGAATTCTTGATCTGACGATCAGCGCCTTCGGACCGTATGCCGAACGGACAGAGCTTCCGCTCGCCGACCTCGGACGGCGCGGACTGGTGCTCATCAGCGGAGACACCGGCGCGGGGAAAACCACGATTTTCGACGCCGTTTCCTTTGCCATTTACGGGGAGGCGAGCGCGAAGGGACGGGAGCCGACCATGCTCCGCTCCCGCTATGCCTCGCCTGAGACGAAGACTTATGTTGAGATGACCTTTGCTGTCGGGGACGCCGTCTACCGTGTGCGTCGCTCGCCCCAGTATGCCCGCCCGGCAATGCGGGGAAACGGCGATGTGATCCGCCCCGCAGAGGCGACGCTGACCTTGCCCGACGGGGAGACGGTCGGGAAGACAAAAGAGGTGAACGAAAAACTCCGCGACATTCTCGGCATCGACCGTGAGCGCTTCGCGGGGATTGCCATGATCGCGCAGGGGGATTTCCGCGAGCTGCTCACCGCCTCCACCGAGCGCAGACGCACGCTCTTCCGCAGTATCTTCGGCACGGGGCGGTATGACGAGCTTCTCTCCCGCCTGCGTGAAGGACTCTCCGCCGTGACGGCGGAAAGAGAGCGGTATCTGGCGACCGTCGACGGTCAGCTTTCCACCCTCACCCTGTCCGAGGGAGATCCGTACGAGGAGGAGCTTGAAAAAGTGAAGAGAGGGGAGTGCCCGACCGCGGACATTCTGCCCTTTCTCGACCGGCTGTCCGCCGTCCTTGACGCGCGCTGTAAGGAGGCAAAGGAAGCCCTCGCAACTGCCGAAAAAGAAGAGCGCGCGTCGGAGAAGAAATACAACCTCGCATCGGAATACGAAAAGCGGGTAACGGCACTTTCCGCCGCCGCCCTGGCGTGCGGGAGTGCGAAAGAGAATCTCGCGACGGCGGAGGAAGCTCTCCGTCTTGCGACAGAGGGGGAGAAGCGCGCGGAAAAGCTCCGCGCCGCGATCGCCGCCACGGAGGCAAAGCTCCCGGATTACCGCCGCCTTGACGCCCTGCGGGGGGAGATCCGCGAAGAGGAGGACACCCTCGCCGAAAAACGGAAGGAAGAAAAGAAAGAGCAGACCCTGTGCGAAGAGAAAAAACGGGCGCTCACCGCGGCGGAAGCCGCCGCAAAGAACCTTTCCGCCGCGGCGGAGGCGATGCTGACGGCAGAGCGGGAGATGACCCGCACCGCAGAAAAATACGATGCGCTCGTCGCCCTTGAAGAAAGAGAAGAAGAACTCGGGAAGAAGGAAGCAACCGCAAAGGAGGCGAAGGATGCCTATCTTTCCGCCTCGAAACAGGCAGAGGAGAAACGGTGCGCCTATCACGCACTTTCCCGCGCCTTCCTCGACGCGCAGGCGGGGATTCTCGCCCGCGACCTTGCCGACGGGGTGCCCTGTCCCGTCTGCGGCTCCCTGACACATCCGAAGAAGGCAACCGCCCCCGATCTCACCGTGACGGAGGGAGAGGTGGAGACGGCACGCGCCGCTATGGAAAAGGCAGGGGAGGAAGAGCGCACCGCCGCCGTTGCGGCGGGCGAGGCTTCCGCGACGGCAAAAGCGGAGAGGGAAGCGTGGGAGACAAGTAAAAAGGCACTTGCCGTTACCCTTCCTCTCAAAGAGGCGATCTCCGCCGCAAAAGCGGAGTCGGAGACGGCAAAGAACACCCTCGACACCGCAAAGAAAGAAAAAACGGTGTGCGAGACGGCGGAAAAGAACCTTCCCACCCTCCGTCAGGCACTTACCGAAGCGGAGGAAAAAGTACATGCCGTCGGCGCGGAGATTCTTCGACTTACTACCCTGACGGAAGAAAAAGCCCGCACGGCGGACACCCTCGGAAAGTCGCTCCCGCACCCCGGAGAATCCGAGGCGCTCGCCGCGGCGGAAGAGATGAAGCAGGAGGTAGAATCTCTGCACCGCGCCGCAGAGAGCGCAAAAGAGGAGAAAGAAAAAGCCTCCCGTGCCCTCGCCGCGGCAGAAGCCGCAAGGAAGGAACAGGAGAAGAACCTCGGGGAAAAGCCCGCCGCCACGCCGTCTTCGCTCGAGAGCCTTTGGAACACGGCAAAGGAAAAGGCGGAAGCCGCCCGTGCACGGGCGGACGCCGAGACGCTTGCACGCTCTTCTCTTCACGGTGTTTTTCGCGCGGCGGAGGCGGGACTTTCCGCGGCGGAGGACGCCGAGCGGCGCCGTACCGTTTATAAGACGCTTGCCGACACGGCGGGCGGCTCGATCGCGGGAAAAGAAAAAATCAATCTCGAAACCTATGTGCAGGCGGTCTTCTTCGATCGGATTCTCGCACGGGCGAACCTTCGTCTCACCGTCATGAGCGACGGGCAGTATGAGCTTGCAAGGCGAAAGAGCGCGTTGAATAACCGCGGCTCGACCGGACTCGATCTCGATGTCATCGACCACCAAAACGGCACGCGCCGCCCCGTCGAGACGCTCTCGGGCGGAGAGACCTTCATGGCGTCTCTGTCCCTCGCTCTCGGACTCTCCGATGAGATGCAGGCGGGTGCGGGCGGTATCCGTCTTGACACGCTCTTTGTCGACGAGGGCTTCGGCACGCTGGACGACGGGGCACTTTCCTCGGCGTACGAGGCACTCGAGAAGCTGACCGACGGTGACAGACTCGTCGTCATCATCTCACATGTCGCGTATCTGAAAGAGAAGATCGAGAAAAAAATCCTCGTCACCAAGGATGCGCACGGCGCGCACGCGGAACTTCTCTTGCCGTGAATTTGGTAAAATCGACCGACTTTTAGGAGAATCTTCGCATTTTCTTACGCGCCACTTGTATTTGTTTTTTACCTATGTTATAATGCGGGTAGTGAAGTTTATTTTTCCCGACAGGAGAGGAAAAGATATGAAGACAGTAAAATTCGGTGTCATCGGACTCGGCAATCGCGGCTTCAGTATGCTCCGCGATGTCCTTCTTCCGATTGAGGGCGTGGAGTTCACCGCCGTGTGCGATGAATACGCGGATCGCGCGGAAGCCGCCGCCAAGCTTGTAGAAGAGAAAAAAGGGAAAAGACCCGTCGTCGTGACGACCGATTATCACGAAGTGCTGAAGAGCGGCACCGTCGATGCCATCTATGTCGCGACCTCGTGGGAGACGCATATCGGTATTGCCATCGACGCCATGCACGCGGGCGTCGCGGTTGCTCTGGAAGTGGGCGGCGCGTATGACCTTCGGGAGTGCTTCGATCTCGTCGCGGCATACGAGGAGACAAAGACACCCTTCATGCTGATGGAGAACTGCTGCTTTGCGAAGGAAGAGCTTCTCGCCACCGCAATGACCCGCGCCGGCAAGTTCGGTGAGGTGGTGCATTGCAGCGGCGCATACGGTCATGATTTGCGCGGGGAGATCACCGGCGGTTACAAAAAACCCCCTTACCCCCCGCGCCACCATCACCTGCGCCGTGCCGAGAACTATCCTACCCATGAGCTCGGACCGATCGCGAGACTTCTGAACATCAACCGCGGCAACCGTATGGTTTCCCTGACTTCCGTCGCGTCGAAGGCAGCGGGACTGCGCGATTATATCAAGGATCGGGGAGAGGAAATTGATCCGACCATCCGCGATTACGAGTGGCAGCAGGGCGACATCGTCACCACGACGATCCGTTGCGCCGGCGGCGAGACGATCGTCCTGACGCTCGATACCACCCTTCCTCGCTACTACAACCGCGCCTTCACCGTCCGCGGCACCCGCGGT
>CALAFS010000028.1 GCA_937892405.1 uncultured Clostridia bacterium | reverse complement strand
GGTCTTCGTATCCACGCGGGCGAAGATCTTCGGGCAGGGTCCCTCCCCGCGGGCGGCGAGAGAGTACATGCCGCGGCAACAGCCGAGCATGAGTCCGTTCATCGTACCGAGACAGGAGATGACGAGGAAGACCATGACGATCGTACCGAAGACGGGACTGCCGAAGAGCGCGGTAAACGCGACGGAGGGAAGGTTACCGCCCGCGGCGACGATCTCGGCGGGTGTCAGCACGCCGACGGTGCCGAGAAAATACAGAAGATAGACCGATATAACGATCGCGGAGCCGAGAATCAGGGCGATCGGGAGGTTCCGCCTGGAGTTCTTCAGCTCGGAATTGATGGCGGTCGCGATGATCCAGCCTTCATAGGCGAAAGCGAAGGCGGCAACCGCGGCGAAAAATCCGCCGCCCGAAGCGGAGGGAATCCGCTCGGCAAAGGAAGAGATCGTCGTCCCGCGAATCAGTCCGCAGACGGTCCCCGCGATCGCGAGGAGTCCGATGGGAATCAGCTTAATGATCGTGGTAGAAACCTGAAAATATCCCGCGAGACGGGGAGAGAGGGCGTTGACCCCGTAGCCGAGCAGAAGGTAAAGCGCGGCGATGGCGAGGTGTTCCCCGCTCCCGACGGCAAAGCCGAGCAGTCCGCAGGTGTACATGGCGGAGACCCACGCGAGGGTGGAGGTCAGAATCGGATAGTACATCGTCGTCATGAACCAGCCGACATAGTAAGCGAAGCGCCTGCCGAGGGTCGCCTCCGCGTAATCGACGACGCCGTTGACCTTTTCAAACTTGTTCGCGAGCGTAGCGAAGACATAGGAGCAGATCACCATGACCGCGCCCACGGCGAGCACGACCGCAAGACTCATTGCGGCGTTGCCGTTCGTCTTATCGAAGACGGTCGTTGCCTTGAAAAAAATACCGGAACCGATGACGATACCGACGACCATACAGATGGCGGTAATCAAACCGTACTTTTTCGTGAGGTGTTGCATAAAAAGGTCTCCTTAAAATAAAATGACGGGAACACGGGAAAAAGAGAAAATGGGTTGACAAAAAAATAAAAAGCAATAAAGTGCGGGCTTTGCCGGTAACAGGCTTCGCCATGGCAGAATTTCTCCCGCGCGGCAGAGCCGTTCGATCGCACAGCGATCCGCGGAAAAATGTCTCGCCCTGCCGCTCGCCGCTTTGCGACTCGCGCAGGCGAGAAGGCACGGGGCACATAAAACAAAATGCGCATCCGTGCGTTAGCTTTACCCGTAACAGGCTCCGCCGTGGCAGAATTTCTTCCGTGCGGCAAAGCCGTTCGATCGCACAGCGATCCGCGGAAGAATGTCTCGCCCTGCCGCTCGCCGCTTTGCGACTCGCGCAGGCGAGAAGGTACGGGGCACATAAAACAAAATGCGCATCCGTGCGTTAGCTTTACCCGTAACAGGC
>CALAFS010000027.1 GCA_937892405.1 uncultured Clostridia bacterium | reverse complement strand
CAAAAGCGATTGCCGATGGCTGCTTTTTGTGTATAATTGTTTACATAGCGCTATTATATGCTGTAACTTCAGCAAAAATCAAAGGAGAAGAGGTGCACATTTTCCCCCTCGCCCCAAGTGGCGATCGGAAGAAAACGAAGCTCGCGGAGCTTGCAACCGACAGGAATATTTTTGATAAAATTATGAAAATCTTCCTGCTTGTCGATTAAGATTTCCTTGCCCGCCTCGTCAATTCCGGAAAGGGTATAGGAGCGGATCAGCGTCTTCGGCACGAACATCACGGGAGAGTCGGGGTAGAAGTTCGAGCGCATTGAATGTTGCCGCTCGATGATGTCACCCGGCAGAGTATTCCGATCAAGATCGCTGTCAAAGGCGAGATGGACGCTCTCTACGAAAAGCGGAGTGTCGAAACGATAGATCACCGGCTTGCCGAGCGGAAGCGTGCAGCCTTGCTCTTCTTCGCCATAGGTGTGATTGTTCCGATCCGCGCCGTTGCGCAACCGATTCAGCGCGTCGTCCGTCGCTTCGCCGATCAATGTCGCATGCAGAACCGCATCCGGAATCTCGCGTCTGAGATAGGGGAGAAAACAGCCGTTTTTCATCAGGCGCGCCTGCAAGAGTCGGATTTTCTCTCCCACACCCGCCGGTGTGAGATGAAATTCTCTCGCGAGGTTTGCTGCTTCGCCGATCGCCTCGCCGAGGATTGCGCAGGTCGCCATCACGCGGGAAGAGCTCATTGCCGCGTGCGTCATGCTGATATTGCGCCCGGCGAAAAACAGATTTTCCACATTCCGACTGTACAGCACGCGAAAGGGAATTCCGTACGGGGAGGGCGGCGTGATGCAGAAGTTCGGATCACCGGGATGATAAAATCCCTCCGGCGGGTGATCGTCGAGCGGCCAACCGCCGAAGCCGACGGTGTCCTCGAATTTCCCTCCCGCAAGCACATCGTTTTGTGTCATGAGGTAAGGACCCATCATGCGGCGGGATTCCCGCTTCCCGGGAAGAAATCCGAGAAACTCAAGATCCCAATAGTCTGCTTTTTCCACTTCGCCGCTGTTTTTGATATAGTCCCACATGCCGAGCGCAAGCGCGATCAGCTCGTCGCGCGTGCTCTCGGTGTCGCGGATACTGTCTCTGTCGCCCCCAAGCTCCAGATACCAGAAATTTTCCGCCGACATATAAAGACGCGGCTTGCGGAGACGGATCATCTCGGGCGTCATGCGGATGATACCTTCCGGGGGAATGAAGGTATGTTTTTTATCGGTCAGCCGTCCCTGGATCAGACAGCTCATGCCCATCGTTTTCGCGTCTTCGACCGTTACACCGATTTTCTCGTGAAATTCGTCGGCAGATTCCCGCCCGAAGCGGAAGTCCGCACCTGTCAGCGGCGCAAGAACGCTGTCGCCCGAACAATCCGCGAAGTAGAACGCCGTTACGGTGATCTTTGACTGCGTCGTCATCTGCCAGCCGGTCACAGAGCGGATCTTTCCGTTCTGCGTGTCCGCATCAAGGCAAGAACAGTTCAGAAGAAGCGTGAGATTCTTTTCCGCCTTCGCTTTTTCAAAAAGGACGCTGTCCCAAAGATAATAGTTCTTCTCGGGGTTCCGGTAATAATTTTCAAGCTCCAGTTCTTCGACGATACCGGTGGCACGGTTGTTCTCACCCTTTGCGCCGCAGATCCACATGCGGATCTCGGAAGATGCGTTTCCGCCGAGGACGGGGCGCTCATGCATCAGGACGACCCGACTGCCGCCTCTCGCCGCGGCAATCGCGGCACACAGTCCTGCAAGACCGCCGCCGACAACGCAAAAATCGGCATCGATCGTCACATGGGAAATCCCGTTTGTATTAAACATGCGATATGACCTCCTGTCAGATCTTGTTGTCTTGATTTTAGCAGGTTTTTATCACGCTTTCAAGAAAGCAATCGGCAGGAGAATAGTAAATTTCTGCATTTGTGCTTATTTTTGCTTTTTTGACGACCGCTGCTTTGCCACCGCATGCCGATTTCTGTATTCCTTCGGCGTCGCTCCCGTCACATGACGGAACACGCGAATAAAATACCCCGACGATGAAAACCCGCATTCTGCGGCGATCGCTTCGATACTGTCTTCCGTCTTTGATAAAAGGGAGAGTGCGTGCGTCACACGGTAGTGGTTGATATATTCCGGAATCCCTTTTCCGAGCGTCGCCTTGAAAGAATGGTTCAGCGCGGAGGGGCTGCAAAGACATGCCTTTGCAATCTCCGCTACACAGAGATTTTCGGCATAGTGGCGCCGGATATAATCCGCAGCGCTGTCGACGATGTCCCCGCGGCGGACGCGCTTTTCCGTTTCGAGGCGATCCACGAGCTTTTTGTCAATGTACTTTTCCGCCACAAGCTCAAAGGCGAGAACCACGGACTTCACGACGGTAAGGATTGCGTCCATGTTTGCGGGGACGGATCGCGTGCTTTTTTCGTATGCCTCGCCAAGCATTTCTCCCGAAAAACCGTAAATCTTTTCAAGGCGTGCAAAGCGTCTGTCGACAGAATCCGACGGAATTCCGAACTCTCCGAGAAGCACTGCCCCGATCACGGTCGAACGGTATTTTACGGGAATCACATATTCCGAAATGCCGCAAAAACAGGTGCCGAAAAAGCCGTCCGGCTCGCGTATGCACCGCCGCCGCAGGTATTCGTTGCTGAGCGTGACGCAGGTCTCGGCGGCGTGCGGATTGATCTTCACATAGGAGCAAAAAGGGGAGTCATGCCAAAGGAAAAAGTCGCACATCGGTTTGAAGGACGGGCGCGTCGCAAAACAGCCGAGAAAGTCCTTAATATGGATGTCGATGCCGTAATCGGCGGAGATGGTTTCAAACGAGCGGCGGATTCTCTCAATGTCCCCCTGTACATCGCGCTCAAACGGAAGATTTTCTTTCAGATCGAAAATATCCATAGCAGGTCCTCGGCTTTCGGAATTCTTTCTTCTATTTTATCACACCTTTTTACAAAAGGAAAGAACTTTACACGATTTTATTGTAAATTTCTGCAAGAAGTGCAAAAAATTGAAAAAGAGAACCGCATCTGGCGGTTCTCTTTTTCGGTAAAGTTATCTTGCGTCGTGGGTGAAAAGAAGATTTCCCTCGAAGTCTTTTGTCGTGAATACTCCGGAATCGAATACCATGTAGCTTTTCGGGAATCCGCCCTTCGGCAATGCCGCCGAACCGGGATTCAGATACACATTCCGATCGCCGAAGGGGGTGCAGGCGGGAATGTGCGTGTGCCCATGCAGAAGAATATCCCCGGGGAGCAGGGGAGGCAGGTGCTCGAGATGGAAAAGATGTCCGTGCGTGGCGAACACACGCACGCCGTCAAGAGATAAAAATGCGTAGTCGGCAAGGACGGGGAAGTCGAGCACCATCTGATCGACCTCTGCTTCGCAGTTTCCGCGGACGGCGAGAATTTCGTTTTTATGAGAGTTCAGAAGCGCAATGACTTCTTTCGGCGCGTACGCCGCGGGAAGATCGTTGCGCGGACCGTGGTAGAGGAGATCACCGAGGAGCAGAATCCGCTCGCATCCCTCGCGCTCCATTGCATCAAACACCGCCCGTGCGACGGCAATATCCCCGTGAATATCCGAGGCAATAAAAAGTTTCATTGTTCTGTCCTCCGAAGGATCTGATTTGCCTTTATTCTACCACATTCCGCGAAAGATTGCAAGCGGAAATGAAAACAGCCTGTAAATTTCGGAAAAATCACCGAAAGTCGGAAAAAGCGTAAGCCCGAAATCTTGACAAAACGGGTTGAGTATGCTAAAATATATAATTGGAAAATAAAGGTCAGGGGGGCATCATGGCAGAAAAGACCGCTAAGAAAACGGCATATAACGATCAAAGTATCAAATCGCTCAAAGGCTCGGAGCGAGTCAGAAAGCGCCCCGCTGTCATTTTCGGCTCCGATGACCTCGTCGGTTGTCAGCACGCGTTTATCGAAATTCTTGCCAACGCGGTCGATGAGGCGCGCGAGGGCTACGGCGATAAAATCACCGTCAAGCATTTTCTTGACGCCACCATCGAAGTCGAGGACTGCGGACGCGGCGTGCCGCTCGGATATAACGAAAAAGAAAAACGCTGGAACTGGGAGCTTGTCTTCTGCGAGTTGTACGCCGGCGGTAAATACGATAACAACGACGGGAACTCCGCCTATGAGTTTTCCCTCGGCCTGAACGGTCTCGGCGCGACAGCGACGCAGTATTCGAGTGAATTCATGAATGTCCGCTCCTACAACGGAGAGACACTCTCGGAGATGAATTTCAAACGGGGCGATCCTGTCGGAAAGCTCAAGGTGACACCTCTTACCGCTTCCTCGCCGAAAAAACGGGGAACGATCATCCGTTGGCGTCCCGATATTGATGTTTTCAAAGAGATCGACATTCCGACCTCCTTCTTCGACGCGACCCTCCGCCGTCAGGCATTCGTCAATGCGGGGATCCGCTTCATTCTGGAGCAGGAGACCACGCCCGGTCAGTTTGAGAAGAGCGAATACTATTATGAGCACGGCGTCGCGGATTACCTCGCTGAGATCACGGACGGCATTTCGCTCACGCCTCCCGTTCTCTGGAAGATAGAAACCAAAGGCCGCGACCGCGAGGATCTCGATGACTATAAGTTCAAAGCGGAGATCGCCTTCTGCTTTGCAAAGAGCGGCTCGGCGGAATACTATCACAACTCTTCTTACCTTGAATACGGCGGCGCTCCCGATAAGGCGGTGCGCACCGCTTTCACCTACGCGATCGACAAGTATATCAAGGGGCAGAACAAGTATAATAAGAACGAATCGAAAATTTCCTTTGCGGACATCGCGGACAATCTGACCATCATCATCAACTCGGCATCGACACAGACCTCGTATGAGAACCAGACGAAAAAGGCGATTACCAATGCCTTTATCGCCAAGGCGCTGACCGAGTTCATGAAGGAGAACCTCGAGATCTACCTGACGGAGAATGCCGCCGTCGCCTCGCAGATTGTCTCACAGGTGCTTGTCAATAAGCGGGCAAGAGAATCCGCCGAGCGCACGAAGATCGACATCAAGAAAAAGCTCACCGGCACGATGGATGTCTCCAACCGCGTCGAAAAGTTCGTTCCTTGTCGCTCGAAGGATCCCGAACTCCGTGAAGTGTATATCGTGGAGGGAGATTCCGCTATGTCAAGCTGTAAGCTCGGAAGAAACGCCGAGTTTCAGGCGATCATTCCCGTCCGCGGTAAGACGCTCAACTGCATGAAGAGCACTTACGAAAAGATTTTCGCGAGCGACATCATCGTCGACCTTCTGAAGGTCATCGGGTGCGGCGTGGAGGTCAAGACGAAGAAACCGGGCGAGCTCGCCACCTTTGATTACAAGCTCCTGAAGTGGAATAAAATCATCATCTGCACCGATGCGGACGAGGACGGCTTCCAGATCCGCACTCTGCTTCTGACGATGTTTTACCGCCTTCTTCCGACCCTGATCGAGAAGGGGAAAATCTTCATTGCGGAATCTCCGCTGTTCGAGATCACCTGCGGACAGGATACCTACTTCGCTTATAACGAACCCGAAAAGATCGAGATTCTCAAAAAGCTCGGCAATAAAAAATATAAGCTCCAGAGATCTAAAGGTCTTGGCGAAAACGAGCCGGAAATGATGTGGCGCACGACCATGTGCCCAGCGACAAGACGCCTTGTCGCCGTGACACCGGCAGACGCCGCGGAAACGGCGAGAATGTTTGATATCCTTCTCGGCGACGCTCTCGCCGAGAGAAAACGCTTCATCGGCGAATACGGGCATCTGTATGTCAATGACGCGGATATATAAGAAAATAATTTGAAAAGAGGCATATAAAAAATGGCAGAACTCAAAAAGAATTCGCATTTTGCGGGCATTGAAGGTCCGTTGCTCACCATCGTGATGGATGGCGTCGGACTTGCACCGGCGAATGCCGGGAACGCCGTAGCGGCGGCAGACACGCCGACGCTGGATCGTCTGATGGCGACCTATCCCATGCTGAAGATCAAGGCACACGGCACCGCCGTCGGTCTTCCCACCGATGACGATATGGGTAACTCCGAGGTCGGTCATAACGCTCTCGGTTCGGGTCAGATCTTCGCGCAGGGAGCAAAGCTCGTCTCCCAGTCGATCACGAGCGGCAAGATCTTCACCTCCGACACATGGCATACCCTTGTGGAGAATGTGAAGAAGAGCAACGGCACTCTGCATTTTCTCGGACTCTTCTCGGACGGCAATGTTCATTCGCATATCGACCATCTGAAAGCGATGATCGAGGGCGCGAAGCGGGACGGTGTGAAGCGCGTACGCGTTCACATTCTCCTCGACGGACGCGATGTCGGCGAGACGAGCGCACTTGACTATGTTCTTCCTTTTGAAGAATATCTTGCAAAGCTTCGCGCAGAGGGCATGGATATCGCCATCGCTTCCGGCGGCGGAAGAATGCAGATCACCATGGACCGCTATGAGGCGAACTGGCACATGGTCGACCTCGGCTGGCAGACACATGTTCTCGGTGAGGGCAGACAGTTTGCGAGTGCGGAAGAGGCGATCACAACCTATCGTAAAGAGCTCGGCGTTATTGACCAGGATCTTCCTCCTTTTGTTATCGCAAAGGACGGAAAGCCCGTCGGCACGATCGAAGACGGCGACAGCGTGATCTTCTTCAACTTCCGCGGCGACCGTGCGATCGAAATTTCCAAAGCATTTGAGGGCGGTGCGGACTTCGATAAGTTTGACCGTCGCCGTGTACCGAAGGTGGTGTACGCCGGCATGCTCGAGTATGACGGAGATCTTCATATCCCGAGCCGCTACCTTGTCAATCCGCCTGAGATCACCAATACCATGAGCGAGTACCTTGTGGGCGCCGGCGTTCCCGAGCTTGCCATCTCCGAGACGCAGAAGTTTGGACATGTCACCTATTTCTGGAACGGCAACCGCTCCGGTAAATTCTCCGAGACGCTGGAAACCTATATCGAGGTTCCTTCCGATGTCGTCCCGTTTGAACAGCGCCCGTGGATGAAGTGCGCGGAGATTACCGATAAGCTGATCGAGTGCCTTGAATCCGGGAAATACCGCTATCTGCGCGTCAACTTCCCGAACGGAGACATGGTCGGTCATACCGGTTCCTTCCTCGCCACCGAGTGCTCGATGGAAGCACTGGATCTTCAGATCGCCCGTCTTCTGAAGGTGGTGGATCGCCTGCACGGCGTCGCCTTCATCACTGCCGACCACGGCAACGCCGATGAGATGTACGAGATGGATAAGAAGACCGGCGAGCCGAAGCACAATAAGGACGGCAGTCTGAAAGCGAAAACGAGCCACACGCTGAATCCCGTTCCTTTCATTATCTATGATAACTTCTATCGCGATCACTATGATGTGAAAGCCGACGGCGCGTTCGGACTCTCCAATGTCGCCGCCACGACCGTGAACCTTCTCGGTTACGACGCACCCGAGATGTGGAACGAGTCGATGATCAAACTGAAGTAATTGTAAAAAGGCTCTTTGTCAATAGTTGGGGTGAAGAAAAAGAAAAAAATAGAATAAAGCCCTC
>CALAFS010000026.1 GCA_937892405.1 uncultured Clostridia bacterium | reverse complement strand
CGGGTACAGCAGATTTTCGTCTTCTCGGGAGAGACGGTACGGGACTTCGCGACCGCGACGCGCTCTTCGAGCGCCTTGGTGACGCCCATCGCGTTGATGGGATACGCCGCCTTATCAGTCGAGAGGCAGATGACACTCTTCACCCCCGCTTCGATCGCCGCGGTAAGGACATTTTCCGTACCGAGGACATTGGTTTTCACGGCTTCGATCGGGAAGAATTCACAGGAAGGCACCTGCTTCAGGGCGGCGGCATGGAAAATGTAATCCACGCCGTAGATCGCGTTACGCACCGACTGGATGTCGCGGACATCGCCGATGTGAAACTTGATTTTATCGGCAACTTCGGGCATTTTCGCCTGAAATTCGTGGCGCATGTCGTCCTGCTTTTTCTCATCGCGGGAGAAGACGCGGATCTCGCCGATGTCGGTTTTCAAAAAGCGGTTCAGCACCGCGTTTCCGAACGATCCGGTACCGCCGGTAATCATCAGGGTTTTATCTTTGAAGAGTGACATGAGAGTTCCTTTCTTTTCGTCACATATTTTATAAATAAAATGATAATTTAATTATAACAGTCACGGCACGGTTTGTCAATAGAACGGTCATAAATAAAGTGCGGAAGTTGTCGCGGTGTGCCGAAAGGAAGAACCGGGGGATGTTCTTCTCGGCATGGCGGCGTCTGTCGTCGGGTGCTTGCGGACAATTACTTCAACCGAAAAAAGAAACGATCGGCAAGTTTTTCACTCTCCGCCGAGGCGGAAGGTGAGGCGGACAGGGTTGTGATCCGAGTAGGCAAAATCGAGGGGAATCACCTCGCTCTTCACCTCCGTGACATTCGGCGAGAGGAGAAAGCCGTCCACCGTCAGGACGAACTGCGAGGGGGTATAGGGTCCGTCGGCGTTGCGGCAAGAGGGGACGGGGTGATCGGGATCGAAGGGAGCGGCAAGACGGATGTCGACGCCGTCAAACGCCTCGGGCGGGATCGGCTGTGCCCAGGTCTGCCCTTCTCCGCTGATGCCGAAGATCGCGGCACTGTCACCGAGCAGGTCCTTATTGAAGTCGCCGCCCGCAACGGCGTAGTTCCCTTTTTCATATTCCGCCTGCATGTCCGAGAGGAGCATTTCAAGCTGTTTTGTCGCGACGGTACCGTCGGAGGTATAGGCGGAGAGGTGAACGGTATAGAGAACGAGTTCCCGCCCGTCCTCTGCGGGAAGGCGGGTGACGGTATAGGCGCGGTCAAGGTCGAAGAATTTCATCAGAGACTGCTCGACGGGGAGGGAGCGGCGCTCCGAGGAAGCGATGTGATACTTTGAAAAGGTGAGAAGCCCCGACTTCGTCTTCCCGTGCGGGCGGTGAAAGGGATAAAAGAGATAGGAGCTGTCATAGTTCAGCGCATAGACGGACGAATAGGCGGAAAGACCGTCGATCAGAAGTCCGCGCTCATCGACGCCGTAGGTGCGGGTCGCCGAGAGGTCGACCTCCTCAAGCATGAGAAAATCATCGTTCTCCGCGCGGAGGTAGGCAAGAATGTCCGCCATGTTCGCACGGACGGATGCCTCCGAGGCGGCGCGGCTCTCAGCGCCGCCGTCCATGAAAAATCCGAAATCGGGGGTATAGGCGGCAAATCCGATGTTGTAGGAAAGAAGCGTATACTCTTCCCCGGTGCGGACGCGGGCATCGGTCTTGTCCGCCACATCGAGGGCGATGGCATCGGGGATTCTGTGATAGTCGATCAGAAGGTAGGCGACATACCCGACAAACAGGAGTGCGACGAGCAGGAGGACGGACAGGGCGGCGCGGAGAATTCTCTTCCACAGGGGACGGGGCGGACGGTACATAAAATCTCTCCCTTTGTTTTTCGTTATTTTTTGTTTTCGCTCGCGAAAAATGTATGCGTGTGAAAATAAAGTCGATAAAATTATAGCATCTCTCCCACCGAATGTCAAGCAAGCCCTTGACGCGGGGGTGGGTCTATGCTATAATAATAAACAAAAACTTCGGAGGATGACGGTATGGAAAGCAAGGTCTTTGAGTTTATCAGAAAAGAGGAAGAACGGCAGGCAAACAACATCGAGCTGATCGCGAGTGAAAACTTCGTCAGTGAAAATGTCATGCGGGCGGTCGGCTCCTGCCTCACGAACAAGTATGCGGAGGGATACCCTGCCGTGCGTTCTTCGGGCAACAAAGGGAGATACTACGGCGGGTGTCAATATGTCGACGAGCTGGAAGAATACTGCTGTGACATGTGGCGCAAGGTCTTCTCCACCGACTATCATGTGAATGTACAGCCGCACTCGGGCACCAGTGCCAACATGGAGGCATATGCCGCAGTGCTCACGCCCGGAGACACGATCCTCTCGATGAGTCTCAGCGCGGGCGGGCACCTCTCGCACGGCTCTCCCGTCAATTTCAGCGGGCGGGAATATCATATCGTGAACTATTCGCTGGACAAGAACGGTTTTATCGATATGGACGATGTGCGGGCAAAGGCGGAAGAGTACCGTCCGAAGCTCATACTCGCAGGGGCGAGCGCCTATCCTCGGATCATCGACTTTGCGGCATTCTCGGAGATTGCGAAAGAGGTGGGCGCCTACTTCATGGTAGACATGGCACACATCGCGGGGCTTGTCGCCGCGGGAGAGCACCCCTCGCCGTTCGGGCTCGCGGATCTGATTACGACCACGACACACAAGACTCTGCGTGGCACGCGCGGGGGTCTGATCTTCTGCAAGAAGGAGCTTGCCTCCAAGGTGGACAGCGCGGTCTTCCCCCGCAATCAGGGCGGCGGTCTGATGCATGTCGTAGCGGGCAAAGCCGTGACGGCGGAAGAGGCATGTGATCCGTCCTTCAAGGATTATATCCGACAGGTAGTGAAGAACACGAAGGCGATGTGCGACGAATTCGTCCGTCTCGGCTACGAGGTGGTGACGGGCGGTACCGACAATCACCTGTTCCTCATTGATTTCACGAATACACACCCGCATCTGACGGGCAAGGCGGTGCAGGATGAACTCGACCGCCACGGCATTACGGCGAACAAGAACTGTGTGCCGAAGGAGACGAGGTCGCCGAAGGAAACCTCGGGACTTCGGATCGGGCTTGCCGCCATGACGACCAAGGGCTGGCGGGAAGAAGATGCGGTTGCGTGTGCGGACAAAATTGATGAAATTCTTCGGAAAATGGTGTAAAACACAAAGTTAAGTTGGCAAAATTCGGATTGTAATATAGTTTTCGGGGGAACAATCCCTCCGTCATTATCTTTACAAAATTTGCAAAGATAATGACACCTCCCGGTATTTCGGCATGCCGAAGCGAACGGGTCGTCGTGGGCGCCGACCCCTACACGGACAAAGTGCCTTATGAGGTAGCAAGCGATAAAGTTACCTGTTCAAAAAGATAGAGTGGGGTACAATCCCTCCGTCATTTTTTTGCAAAAATGACACCTCCCTTTACACAAGGGAGGCTTGGATCGATAGATAACTTATTTGTTTCTGCTTAACGAAACATGAAATAGTTGCTTTGGCTTGCCGAAGTACAAACACAACGGAGGCTTAAATCGGAAGACGGCTCATTGTCTCATCGACTCGGGCGGTGAAAGGTTTCAAAAGTCTTCAAAGGTCGCGGCGAGCGTGCGCACAGAAAAAACCGGCTGTCAGGTGGGGATTTCCCTTTCCGACAGCCGGGTTTTTCGATAGTTATTTCTTTGCGTCATCTTTTTTGAGGTAGGACTTTTCGGTATCGGCATCTTTGACGGTGCGGATGATGCTCTCGATGCCGTTTTTACAGCTCGCCTTGGTGGTATAGCCCTGCGAATGGCAGATACAGCTGCCGTTCGAGGCATTGAGGCGGAAGCGGTACTGATTGCCTTTATCGAGGTAAATCTCCCACTTCGGATAGCCGACGGGGGTATAGTTTTTCAGCGTCTGGTCCTCGACGGGTGCCTTCGCGGCATTGGCGATGACGCTGTGAATTCCGTTCATCGCGGCGGTGGAGGAAGAATAGACCTGCGAGGTGGCAACGATCACGCGGTTTGCCGCGAGGAGGTTGAAGACAAAGCGTCCGTCCTTCGATTTCTTCAGATCAAACTTGCCGACGGGTCCGGTCTTCGCGGGGAGAGCCACCGACTCGCTCGTATCGGCGGTCGCGATCTTTTCCGCTTCTTCATTCGTATCTTCCGCGGGCTTCTCTTCCACGGCGGGCGCCTTCGCGGGTGCCGCCTTTTTTGTCTCGGCGGGCTTCTTCTCTTCCGACTTCGCTGCGGGTTTCGGCACGGCGGTCTTCTTCGGTGCCGTGCTCTTCTCTGCCGCCTTCGGCGCGGTCGCCGCTTCTTTGACAGCGGGCGTTTCCTTCGGTTCGGGTTTCTTTGTTTCCTCGGGCTTCGGCTCGGCTTTTTCCTCCGCTTTCGGTGCGGGTGCCGCCTTCGGCTCGACTTTCACTTCTTTGCTCTTCTCTTCGGGAATCGGTGCGGGTTTCGGCGCCTCGGGGGTCTTCTCCTTCGGCTTCATGTATTTGACCTGACCGTCCTCTTCCTCAGGGAGTTTCTTCTTCTCCTCTTTTGCCTTGCCGTTCTTCTTGCCGAACAGCTTTTCAAACAGTGACATGATGCTGCCTCGCTTCCGTAAAATCTTTTTTTATTATTCTATCATATTTTTTTACGGAAGGCAAGGCTTTTTCGTAAATTTTTCATGTTTTACGCTTTTTCGTCATTGTCCGCACTTTCCCGACACATATGACGCAGGGCGACGAGGGCGTCATGGATTCCCCCGACCTCGTCGATCAGTCCGCACGCCGTCGCCTCATAGCCGTCGAGGATCGAGCCGATGTCGTTGACAAGGACATCGGTGCGGGTCAGCATCTCACGGAAGGTCTCCTCTTTTACCCCCGAATGGCTGACGATGAAACGGATAATCCGATCCTGCATGCGGTCGAGATAATCGAACGCCTGCGGCACGCCGAGGACGACGCCGTTCGTGCGGACGGGGTGGATCGTCATGGTGGCGCTCGGAACAATGAACGACCGTTTCGCGCTCACGGCGAGGGGGACGCCGATCGAATGTCCGCCGCCGAGGACGATGGACGCCGTCGGCTTTGACATGCCGGCGATGACCTCCGCCATGGCGAGTCCCGCCTCGACATCGCCGCCGAGGGTATTGATGAGGATCAGGACGCCGTCGATCTTATCGCTCTCCTCGAGCGCCGCGAGAAGCGGTATGATATGATCGTATTTTGTGCTCTTCTGATTGTTCTCGAGCGCATAGTGCCCTTCGATCTGTCCGATGACCGACAGGCAATAAAAGGTTTCTTTTCCGTTTTCGATGGCGAGAGACCCCGTTTTGATGACGGAATCCAGTGTGCCGCTCTCCGTTTCGTTCTCCATATGTCCCGCTCTCCTTCGTTTTTCACGATTTTTTGTTAGTTTTTTCGGAATTATTTCGGATTATACATTGATTTTCGACGCGGAATATGTTATAATACTGTCTTGGCGGGGGTTCTCCGCTGTGATAAGGCTATTTTTTATTAAAGGAGTTTTCAAAACCATGAAAGAAGTTTTGGTGGAAACATCCGCAAGACACATCCATCTGACAAAGGAAGCGGTCGACACGCTCTTCGGTGAAGGATACGAGCTGACAAACAAGAAGAATCTGAGCCAGCCCGGTCAGTTCGCCTGCGCGGAGAAGCTGCTCGTTGTCGGTCCGAAGGGATCGCTCAAGGCGTCGATCCTCGGCCCTGTCCGTTCGGCAAACCAGGTTGAGCTGTCTCTCACCGACGCCCGTTCGATCGGCGTTACCGCCCCGATCCGCGAGAGCGGAGACATCAAGGGCTCTGCCGGCTGCAAGCTCGTCAATCCCGACAACGGAAAAGAAATCGAGCTGACCGAAGGTGTGATCGCCGCGAAGCGTCACATTCACCTGACCCCGAAAGACGCCGAGGAGATCGGTGTAAAGGATAAGCAGATCGTCTCGGTCAAGATCAACTCCGAGCGCACGACGATCTTCGGCGATGTCGTGATCCGCGTGAGCGAAAAGTTCGCCCCCGCGATGCACATCGACACCGACGAGGCGAATGCCTCCTGTGCCTTCGGCACGGTGATGGGCACCATCATTCTTTGATTCTTACATAAGGAGATATAACAATGGCAGAACTTGTCTATTCCCGTGAAGTGGAAAACATGTGTGTCGTCGCCAAAGGACCGAAGCACGGCCCCGCTCCCCTGCCCGAAGAGGGTCTGTGGGTACAGGCGAAGGAAATCAAGGACATCTCGGGGCTTACCCACGGTGTGGGCTGGTGTGCTCCCCAGCAGGGCGCATGTAAGCTCTCGCTC
>CALAFS010000025.1 GCA_937892405.1 uncultured Clostridia bacterium | reverse complement strand
CGCGACATCGTCGAGTGGAAAAATATCACGGTGACGGGTTACGGTCACGATCCGATCGACCCAGAAGAAATCATGAATTGGCTGAAAAAATACGGCAGTATTCTTCTCCCCTATGTCACCGATGTATCGAACTATCTGTACGGCGCTCTGAATGAAGAGAAGAATATCATGTTCGAGGCACAGCTCGGTGCGCTCCGCGACATCGACTTCGGCATTTATCCTTACACCTCCTCTTCGACCACGCTCGCGACCTACGCTCCGATCGGTGCGGGAATCCCGGGTGTGCCGGTCACCGATATTATCGGTATCATGAAAGCATATTCGACCTGTGTCGGTGAAGGTCCCTTCACAGTGGAGATGTTCGGCGAAGAGGCAGAACGCCTGCGTGCCGCGGGCGGCGAGTACGGTGCGGCGACCGGAAGACCGAGAAGAGTCGGCCCCTTCGATGTCCCTGCGTCCCGCTACGGTGTGCGCATGCAGGGCGCGACGAGAATCGCTCTGACAAAGCTCGATGTCCTCTCCTACATGGACAAGATTCCCGTCTGCGTGGCATATGAAATTGACGGGGAGAAAACGACGGACTTCCCGACCGGCGAGCGTCTGAAGAGAGCCAAGCCGGTGATCGAGTATCTCGACGGTTTCGGCGATGTGTCGGGGTGCCGCACTTACGAATCCCTGCCCGAAGCGGCAAAGCGCTATATCATGTATCTCGAGGCGGCGGTCGGCTGCTGGATCGAATATGTCTCGGTCGGCGCCGGGCGTGACGAATATATCAGAATCAACTGATCGGAGGCAACCATGGCATCACAAACCGTTCTTATCCTCGACTTCGGCGGACAGTACAAAGAGTTGATCGCCCGTCGCGTGCGCGAATGTAAGGTCTATTCCATCGTCAAGGCGGGAGACACGCCGATCGAAGAAATCCGCAAGATTGCGCCGATCGCAATCATTCTGACCGGCGGTCCGAACAGTGTCTATCTCGAAGAATCGCCGCATTGCGACAAAGAAATTTTCAATCTCGGAATTCCGGTGCTCGGCATCTGCTACGGCACTCAGCTCCTCGCGTGGTCGGTCGGCGGCGCGGTATCCCCCTGCGAAGCGGGAGAATACGGACGCACGCGCATGACCGTGGCAACGGATTCCCTTCTCTTTGCCGGGCTTGACGCCGAGCAGATCGGTCTGATGAGTCACACCGATCAGATCACGACGCTCCCCGAAGGCTTCCGGTCGATCGCGCACACTGCTACCTGTCCGAATGCGGCGATCGAAAATCACGCAAGACGCCTTTACGGCGTACAGTTCCACCCCGAGGTGGAAAGCACGCCGAACGGAACCGAGATCATCCGTAACTTCCTTTACCGCATCGCTGGTGCCGTCGGCGACTACGACCTCAAGAATCTCGAGGAAGAGTTGATCGAAGCCGTCCGCCGCCAGGTCGGCGACGCGCATGTACTCCTCGGTCTCTCGGGCGGCGTGGACTCCTCGGTCTGCGCGGCACTGCTGTCGAAAGCGATCCCCGGACAGCTCCATTGCATTTTTGTCGATCACGGGTTGATGAGAAAGAACGAAGGGGACGAGGTGGAAAATGCGTTCCGCGGACGCAACCTTCACTTTATCCGTGTCAATGCCGAAGAGCGGTTTCTGAACGCGCTCAAGGGTGTCACCGATCCCGAACAGAAGCGCAAGATTATCGGTGCGGAATTCGTCAAGGTGTTTGAAGCGGAATCGAACAAGCTCCCGCATGTCAAATATCTGGCGCAGGGCACCATCTATCCCGATGTCATCGAGTCGGGCGGAAACAAGGCGGCGACCATCAAGAGCCATCACAATGTCGGCGGACTGCCGAAGGATATGAAATTCGTCGGTGTGGTGGAACCGCTTCGCGGTCTGTTCAAGGACGAGGTGCGCGCCCTCGGACGCCAGCTCGGACTTCCCCGCAGTTTCGTCGAGCGCCAGCCCTTCCCGGGCCCCGGACTCGGCGTGCGTGTCATCGGTGAAATCACAAAAGAAAAACTCGAAACTCTGCGTGAGGCGGACGCGATCTTCCGCGAGGAAATCCGCCGTCACAGAGTCAAGGCGGATCAGTATTTCGCCGTGCTGACCGACACCCGCTCGGTCGGTGTCGTCGGCGACTTCCGCACTTACGATTACACCGTTGCGCTCCGCGCGGTAAAAACCTCGGACTTTATGACCTGTGAGTATGTGCCGATCCCGCACAAGGTGCTCGGCATCTGCTCCTCCCGTATCGTCAACGAAGTGGACGGTGCCGGTCGTGTCGTATACGACATTACGGGTAAGCCGCCGGCTACCATCGAATGGTGCTGACGGATTCCGAAGAAAAAACGGAAGGTAGGTGCCTTCCGTTTTTTCTTCGGATTTTTATTTTTCATATGCTCTGAGCATACGCATTTCCCACGCTTCCATGAACGCGACCTCTTCCGGCGTATGAAGCCAGTGCTCTCCGCCGGGATATAGACAGAGGTCGGCGCGGTTCGCTTCCGTAAAGCGATCAACCGTCGCGCGGCGAATAGTCTCGTCTTCCGTGGCATAGAGAATCGCGGTCTTTTTTGAAAGCCCTCTGACCGGATGCTGTCGCACATAGGTGAGATATTCCCACGAGAGCGTCTGACCGAAGGCGGTCGGTATCTCCCCTTCCGCTCTGAGGCGTTCCTCACTGACACCCGCAAGGTGCATCAGAGTAAGGATCATATCCTCCATATCAAGAAGCGGCGAAGAAAAGAGGCAGATGTCGATCGGCTCCCCGGAAAAGGCGAGAAGCGAAAACCATGTCCCGATGCTGACCGTGCGCAGGGAGACGGTGCGAAAATGTTCTTTTGCATAGGCAAGAAGAGTACGAAGCTCGGGGATAACAATCCACGGCAGAAGTTTTTTCCCGTCCCGCCGTGCTCCGTGCTCCGGAAGGTCGACCGCAAGGGTACGGTAGCCGAAGCGTTCGGCAATGGCGGCAAAGCGCGCCGCCTCTTCTTTTGCTCCGCCCTGCCCGTGAATGTACAGGAAGACACGATCCGACGGAGCGCCGTAAAGGACGGTCGGGATCGTATCAAGGAAGAGATGGGATTCCGTCATGCGTCTTTTCCTCCGATTTCTTTCCGTACACCGCACCGACATCTGAAGCTGTGAAATGCCGTATGCGTCACGCCGAGCAGGCGATCCATCTCCTCTGCCGCGCTCTCATAATGACTGTTCGTATGGTGAAGAAGGATATAATCGACCTCGCGGATCTTCCCTGCGGATTCCCTGCAAAAGCGACGGACGGGAGGTGCGAGGGAAAAGACCCAGATCGGAGTGACAACGGTGACATGGGAGAAGGAGGAGAGATCGAGAGAGATCGGCTCGATCGGCATCTCCCACCGATGCATGCCATAGCGCCCGCACCACCAGAAGCCGAGTGTCCCCTCCGTCCGTTCGGTTGCATGAATCTCATACAGGGCGGCGCCGATGCGGTTTGCCTCCTCGTATGCCGTCTTCTTACAATATCCCATGCGGGAGAAATAGACGACGAGGCGGGAGGGGTTTGTCCCGACCTTCGGATAATCTTCCGGTCGGACGGGGAACGCCTCCTGCTTTGCAAAAATCCATGCGGCATAACCCGTCGCCGCCTGGCAGAAGCCGAAGATAAAGTAAATCGTCGACATGAAGTTGAAGGGGAACATATAAAACTGGATGCAGATCCAGAGCATCAGCGTGACGCCGAAAATCCCGCCGAGGAGGACGCCTGCCCTCTTCTTTTTCAGAAGAAGAAAAGCCGCCGTAAGATTTGTCAGACCGTTGACGATCAGAAGCGCGATTCCCGAAAATACGAAATCGATAAAAAGGACATCGGCAAACGGGAGCTTCTTAAAGTACGGGAGCATGCCGTCCATTCCGATAGATGCACCGCTCGGATCGATAAGCATCATGACGGCCCCGCCGACCGCACCGATGCCGATAAAGAGCGTCCAGAAGATCAGAAATCCGCGCGCCGTGCGAAAGCGCGAATGGGGTTCTTTTTCTTTTGTATTCATTGTCGGATACCTCCGGAAAGTCAAGTAAACTCATGCGAAAATTGCATGGATCAAGCGGAGTGTTTTCTGCCCCGCTTTTTGTGTTGTTTTAATTATTTTCGGACTCGCAATAATAGGCATTCAACGCCAGGGCGACGCGGGTGCCGAGTCGGATAAAATCCTCCTCGGTCGGGATCCCGTGACCGAAATACGGTGTCTCAATCGTCAGGGCAATCTCTGCCCCGCGACTGTGGAAAAAGCTCTTGGAATTGCAGACGGTTGTTGTTTTATTCCAACT